>DASUME010000109.1:0-6877 GCA_036277895.1 Polyangiales bacterium | reverse complement strand
GGCGCGACAGGTGCGCCCCGGTGGGGTTGTTCGGGTTGGCGAGAAAGAACAGCCGCGCTTCCCCGCGCACGGCGGCGATCATCGCCTCGACGTCGTAGTCGATGTGCTCGCGCAGCGGGATCACGCGCGCCTGCATCGCCTGCGCGGTGGTCGCCAGGGCGTAGGTGGGGAACGACGGCGCGGGGTAGATCGAGGTCTCGCCGGGGCGGCCGAAGGTGCGCGCGGCGAGCGCGATCAGCTCGTCGGTGCCGTTGCCCAGGATCACCTCAGCCAGGCTCACGCCATGGTGGGCCGCGATCGCCGCGCGCAGGCGGTACGGGTCCGGGTAGCGGTGGCCCTCGCGCAGCGCAGCCTCGGCCGCCTCCAGCGCGCGCGGCGACGGCCCGAGCGGGTTCTCGTTGCTGGCCAGCTTGATCGCGTCGCGCACGCCGAACCGGCGCTCCAGCTCCTCGGTCGGCATGCCGGGTACGTACGGAGTGAGCCGCTCGATGTGCGGCGCCACCAGGCTCGAAGCGGGCGATTCCTGCGCACGCGAGCGCACTGTCGAGGTGTCGTCGGGCATGCGGGGCGCAGCGTAGCAACCGCGCGTGCCCTCGTGTAGCCCCCCGGCCGATCCGGGCATCGGGCCGGCTTACTCCGCGCGCACGGCGGCGACCACACGCACGCTGCTGGCGGGCGCAAAGGGCGCGCTCGGCAGCGGGTTCATGCGCATCACCGGGTCCGAGTCGCACTGGGCGCCCAGCACCACGTGCCCCACCCGGGAGGCGGCCTCGCGCAGCTCCGCGAACGTGACGGCGCCCTCCCCGCCCAGGCCGTACTCGCGCGCGAAGTGCACCGAGAGCTCCGCGCCGCCCGCGCCGAACAGGTCGTCGTAGACCGCGCACAGCTCGGGCACGAGCGCGATCTGCGCCAGCACCCGGCCGAGCAGCTGCGGGCTGACCAGCACGTCGATGTTGTCGTCCTCGAACAGGCGCGCGTTGTCCGGGTCCATCAGCTCGATCACGATCCGCGGGCGGCGCGGGCTGCGGCGCTCGATCAGCACGGACTTGAGCACCTCGCAGCCCACGATGCTGCGCGCGTCCGAGTCCGCGCCCGACTCCAGGCGATCGCTGCCCACCAGCAGCACGGCGTCATACTTCTCCGGCGAGAAGGCGCGCAGCGTCTGCGGCACGGTGTAGTCCGCCACCACGTGCTGCAGCGAGAGGTTGCCGGGCGGCGCCATGTCGCCCTGATCGCGCTCGCGCTCGGCGACCTCGACCATCGAGATCACGGTCACGTTGAGCTGCGGACCCACCTGGCAGAGCTCCGAGAACACGGTCGGTACCTTGCGCGTCCAGCCGAGCACCAGGAGTGACCCGAGCTCGCTGGCGATCCGGTTGCGGTCGAACGGCACCATCGAGCCGCGCTCGTCCTCGTCCCCCAGCTGCTCGGCCTCGTCCTCGGGCGTCTCGGCGCCGAAGCAGACCAGGCGGTCCTCGGCCAGCAGCTTGAGGCTCGGCAGCGGGCACATCAGCAGCTCGTCGCGCCGCACCACGCCGATGATCGCGAGCCGCGGCTGGGCGCGCGCCAGCTCGCGCAGCGGGCGCCCCACCGAGGTGGACGGCGTCTCGCGCAGGAACATGCGCTGCCCGGAGCGATCGAACAGCAGCTCGCGGTACACGTGCGCCAGGCCGCTGTTGCGCAGGTTGAGCGCGAGCATGCGGCCGATCAGGCGGTCCGAGACCAGCACCTCGATCCGGCCCGGGTACAGCCGCTTGGCGATCTCTTCACGCCGCTCGTCGAACAGCTCCGCCACCACCAGCGGCAGCTCGCGGCCCTGCAGCTCGCTCTGCACGTGGCGTGCGATCGACATCAAGGTCTTCATCGCGCGCACGTCGCTCGGCGCCTGCTCGTCACCCAGGAACGGATCGGCGGGCAGCACGATCGCCGCCGCGTGCGCGAAGTCCGCGCGCCGCAGGTGGTCGAGATGGATCGCCTCGCCCTGGCGCAGGATGATGCGCTGATCACGGAAGTGCTCGCCCAGGCGCTCGCGCAGCTCCTGGTGTAGCTCCGGGCTGGCGTCCTCCGCGAGCACCACCGCGGTCAGCCGCTTGCCGCGCCCACCGAGCAGGAAGTGCGAGCGGTCTTCGCTGCGGAACATCTCACGCAGTACGCTCAACGTACGATCGGTCCAGCCCGCGACCAGCACGTGGCCGTCGCGCGCGATCGGCGAGAGTCCGCTCTCCAGCCGGCGCAGAGTTTGGTTCAGCCACTGCGTCATGATCGCGACCAGCGCGCCGAGGAACAGTACGTAGCCGATGATCGTGACCACGGTCGAGACCGTGCGCCGCAGCATGCCCTGGTCGTCGCCGAGGTAGCCCGGATCGGTGAGCCGCAAGAAGGCCCACCAGATCGCGTCGCCGAGCGGCATCGCACCGTGCCGGTCGAACTTCCAGATCAGCACGCCACCCACGAGCGCCACCACGACCACCAACCAGGTGATCGTCAGCAGGCGGTAGAACGCGCCCTTGAGCAGGAATTGACCGACCTCGAACCGGAGTCGATTCAGAGCACGGCGGATCAGCCTGCGAATCCCGAACGTGGGCATCCGAGGGCACTGTACTACGGGAGCAGCGCCTTCAGCTGTGACAAGGCGACCAGGGCCTGGACCGGCGTGAGCTGATCGATGTCGAGCTCGCGCAGCGTGGCCTCGACTTGCGACGGAGCAGCAGGCGCGCTGGCGAACAGCGTGAGCTGCCCTTGCCCCTCGGCGCGGCCGCTGGTGCCCGCGGGACCACGCCCCGCCTCCAGCTCGTTCAGCACCGCACGCGCGCGCGCCAGGGCCAGCTCCGGCAGGCCGGCCAGCTTCGCGACCGCCACGCCGTAGCTGCGGCTGGAGCCCCCCGCGACCAGCTTGTGCAGGAACACCACCGAGTCACCGTACTCGCGCGCGGCGACGTTGAAGTTGCGCACACCGGGGCGCAGCGCCGCCAGCTCGCACAGCTCGTGGTAGTGGGTGGCGAACATGCCGCGGCAGCTGATCACGTCGTGCAGGTGCTCGGCGATCGCCCACGCGATCGCGAGCCCGTCGTAGGTGCTGGTGCCGCGGCCCACCTCGTCGAGGATCACCAGCGAGCGGCGCGTGGCCCCGCGCAGGATCGCGGCCGCCTCGCGCATCTCGACCATGAACGTGCTCTGCCCGTCGGCCAGGTTGTCGCTGGCGCCCACGCGCGTGAACACCCGGTCCACCACGCCGATGCGCGCGCTGCGTGCCGGCACGAAGCCGCCCGCCTGCGCGATGATCACCGCCAGCGCGACCTGGCGCATGGTGGTCGACTTGCCGGCCATGTTGGGACCCGTGATCACCATCAAGCGCGCGCCATCGACGTCGAGCGTGACGTCGTTGGGCACGAACGAGCCCGACGCCGCCAGCCGCTCGACCACCGGGTGGCGCAGATCGTGGAAGGTGAGGCAGACGCCCTCGTCGATCGTGGGCCGGGTGTAGTCGTAGCGATCGGCCAGCTCCGCGAAGCTCTGGTGCACGTCGAGCTCGGCCAGCTGGGTGGCGAGCACGCCGAGCCGCGGCACGTGCACGGCGATCCACCTGCGCAGCGCCTCGAAGCGCTCGAGCTCCAGGTTGCGCAGCTGTACGTCCGCGCTCTCGATCTTACGCTCCAGCTCCTCCAGTTCGTCGGTGACGTAGCGCTCGCCGTTGGCGATCGTCTGCTTGCGCTTGTACTCGCTCGGCACATTTCCGAGGTTGGAGCGCGTGATCTCGATGTAGTAGCCGAACACGCGCGTGTAGCGGATCTTGAGCGAGCTGATGCCGGTGCGCTTCTTCTCGCGCTCCTCCAGCGCCAGCACCACGTCCTTGCTCGACGACGAGAGCTGGCGCAGCTCGTCGATGCGCGGGTCGCAGCCCTCGCGTACGATGCCGCCTTCCTTGGCGGCGATCGGCGGCTCGTCGACCAGCACACGCTGAAGCTCCGCGAGCACGTCCTCGCAGGTGTCGCGCGGCGCCAGCTCGTGCAGCACGCTGTCCACCAGCTCGCCGGCGCTGTGCGCGAGCTGCTCCTTCAAGGTGCGCGCGCCGCGCAGCGCGTTGCGCAGGCCACCGAGCTCACGCGGCGAGGCCACGCTCGCGGACACGCGGTTGGCGATGCGCTCGAGATCCGGGATCGCGCCGAGCGCGCCGCGCACCTTCGCGCGCGCGTCGCGATCGGTGACGAACGCCTCCACCGCATCGTGCCGTCTGCGGATCGCCGCCACATCGGTCAGCGGCGCCAGCACGCGCCTGCGCAGGGCGCGCGCGCCCATCGAGGTGCAGGTCTCGTCGAGCAACGACAGCAGCGAGCCGCGCCGATCGCCGTTCAGCGTGCGCACCAGCTCCAGGTTGCGCACCGCGGCCTCGTCGAGCGAGAGCTGGTCGGACGGGTTGTAGCTCTCCAGCCGGATCGGCCCGAGCGGCTGGTTGGGCTGGCTCTGCTCGGCGTACGCGAGCGCCTGCGCCGCCGCCTGCAGCACCACCGGCTCGAAGTGCTCGCGCGCACGCTGCGCGCCATCACCGAGCACGCGCTCGAGTGCGTGCGCATCGTGGGGCGGCCGGCTCTGCACGCAGCGCGGCAGCACGCGCTTCAGCACCGCCGCCAACTCGCCCTCCGCCACGAGCAGCTCACGCGGGTCGAGGCGCGCGAGCTCCGTGAGTGCGCTCGCGCTGTCGTCGAGCACACACGCGCGCAGCTCGCCGGTCGAGATCTCCAGCGTCGCCACGCCCACGCGCGCTCCCGCGAACGCGAGCGAGGCGAGGTAGTTGTGCGCGCGCGCGTCGAGCACCTCGGGATCGAGCACGAGCCCGGGCGAGATCACGCGCACCACCTCGCGCGGCACGATGCCCTTCACCGTGGCCGGGTCCGCCATCTGCTCGCAGATCGCGACCTTGCGCCCGAGCTCCAGCAGGCGCGCGATGTAGCCGGTGGCCGCGTGGTGCGGCACGCCCGCCATCGGGATCGGCACCTCGGCGTCCTTGCTGCGCGAGGTGAGCGTCAGCTCCAGCAGCTTGGAGGCCTCGACCGCGTCGTCGTAGAAGAACTCGTAGAAGTCCCCCATGCGGAAGAACAGCAGCGCGTCCGGGTACTGCTCCTTGGCCCGGAAGAACTGCTGCATGACGGGCGAGTTGCGCCCCGTGGACTTCGCGCTTGCCATTGCAGTGTTTGCCTAACACGCGGGCCCGCGCGAGCGAAGCGAAGCTTCGCGTCAGCGGATCGGGTTCGTTTGGCGCTCGAAGGGCGCCATCGTGTAGAGGCGCAAGCCCTGCCCTGCCGTATCGAGCAGGAACAGGTAGCCGGCCTCCGGGTAATACTGCAAGGCGGAAGGCAGCGCGGTGGTGACCGAGTCGCCGGGGTTCACGGTGCTGACCAGGAACGGCGCGCTCGCGCGCGACACGCTGATCGTGGTCTCGCGCGTCTCTTGCGAGACGCCATCGGCGACGGGCGCGAGCGCGAAGCTCACGTACGGGTTGCGGAACACGTCGGCTGCCACGGGTGCGCCGCTCTGGGTGATCGTTCGTCTGCGCACGCGGGAGTCGAGCAGCGGGTCGAGCGTGGTGTCGACGATGCAAGCGCCGCCCATGCCGGTGGTGATCCGGTGCAGGTACGTGCCGGCGTTGCCGAGCACGAGGAACCCACCCGCGCGCAGCTCCACACCCACGTAGTCCGGGTAGCAGTAGAGGGCGTCTGCGACGCGCTGTACGGGATCGCCCGGGGTCTCCGGTGGGAAGTACGGCTCGACGACCAGGTGGTCGGCGAAGGCCTCCACGATGCGAAACAGCGGTGCGGCGTCCGCGCTGGGATCGGGGCAACGGCTGCCACGCCGTCCCTCGGGGGGACGTCCCAGTACTGCCACCAGATCGCCGACGTTTTCCTCGCCAGGATTCTCGCTGCGCTCCTCCACGCCGCGCGCGCACAGGTTCAGCTCGCTTGGCGCAACCAGCGTCAGCTGACGATCGTTGCCGGCGACCGGCTCCCAGTGGGCGTAGCCGTTGGCGCTGCCAGGCAGCTGGGCCTGGTAGTCGACGCGCCAGGTCTCGTTGAGCTGCGTGTAGCCGTCGGCCGGCGTGCACAGGCGCCCGAGCCCGTTGGTGTTCACCGAGGCGTGCGCATCGGTGGCATCACACTCCTGCGTCGCGAGCAGGCTGGAGGTGCCCAGCTCCGCGGTCTGCGGGCCGGCATTGCGGCGCCGCCAGGCGTGCCGGCGCACGAGCAGCGACTCCTGCGCGTCCGTGCTGCGCGGCTGGTTGAGCGCCGCAAGGTTCCTGGCGGGGTCGTCGGACAGGCAGCTCGTAGGCACGCCGTTGATGCCGGTGGTGCCGCCGTTGCTCGCACAGCAGAACTGCTGCGCGCGGCACGAGCTGTCGAGGTCGTGCACGTCGATCAGCGCCAGCTGGCCGGCGGTCGACGCCACCGCCACGAAGACGCCGCGCAGGTAGTCGGCGGCCGCGTTCTCGTAGATCGAGATCCGCGCCTCGACGCGTGCGAGCTTGCGCGCGTCGGCGGCGCTGAGCGGCTGGGCCAGCGCGCGCAGCCGGGTGCGCTCGATGCGCAGGTCATCGACCGCCTCCTCGCCGCACACGTAGTCGGACTGCGAGGTGGTATCGATCACCTCCAGCGCCTGCGCCGGCAGCGGCAGCTCGATGCGATCCGCGTAGCGTGTGAAGCGAACGTCCGGCACCGGCACCAGGAGTGGTGTCAGCGTGGGCAGGCCGCCCGCGGGATCGGCGACGAAGTCGAACACCGCCACGCGGCCCTCGTCGTCGATGCCGTACAGGTAGCGCTTGGTCTCCGCGAGCGGGCCGTCGATGGGCGTCGTGCGCGCGATCAGCTCGAGCCCCTCGACCGCGCTC
>DASUME010000108.1:0-22543 GCA_036277895.1 Polyangiales bacterium | reverse complement strand
AGCGGCGGCACGCTCGCGCTGTTCCACGACGCGGTCGAGCGCACGCCCATGTCCGGCATTCGGCGCGGCTTTCAGGCCTCGCTCGCGGGCTCGCTCTACCCGGAGTCGCTGGGTACGCTGAGCTCCACGCTCGGCGACCTGCGCGGCTCGCTTCGCATCACCAGCCCCCTGCCACGGTTCCGGCGTCACACGCTCACGCTGGGGCTGCGCGCGCGCGGCATCCTGGCGGACGAGCCGCGGCCCTTGCTCGAGGTGGGCGGAAACCAGCTCGGCACGGCGTTCGACCATCCGAACGAGGCCGATGCCTACCTCTACCCCGGGCTGGTCCCGCGCCGGCGCTTTCGCGAGCCGCTGCGCGGCTTCGAGACGCTGCCGTTCCTGGTCGACCAGATCTACATCGCCGACCTGGGCTACTTCCTCCCCATCATCATCGACCGCGGCACCGCGACCTCGTTCAGCATCCTGCCCAGCTTCTTCCTGCGCCAGCTGGAGCTCGAGCTGTTCGCGAGCGCCGCCACGAGCAGCACGCGGGCCGCCCGCAACGACAGCCACCTGGCAGTAGGCGGCGCACTCGGCCTGCGCCTGTATTGGTTGGGTCCCTTCGTGGCGCGCTATCAGCTGTCGCAGCGGCTCACCGATGACGACCGGCTCCAGCACCTGATCACGCTGGGTGGCGACCTCGGCGACCCGAACGCGTACTAAACGCGCGCACCTCATCGTCGGGCTCTTGCGTTATGCACACGCTCGCGCGCTGTGAAAGGCACAAAGGCAACGTTGCGCTCGAAGATGCCGCGTGGACGCGTGTTCGTTGCAAGCCCGCATACGTGCGCGTGGCTTTTGACCCCGCCCTTACTTTCTGCTCTGACGCGGCCACCTCTGGGACTAACGCAACTCGCCGTTGCGGCGACACACCGGCAGACGTACGTCAGCTGTTCGCTGGAGACTCCGATGCGGTACCCATCTTCTCGCGCTGCGCTCAAGCCACTCTTGTCTGCAACCATCGTTGCCACGGCGCTCGCGCTCTCGGCCTGTAACAAGCAGGAGGCGCCCAAGGGAGCCGCTCCGCCGCCGCCCAAGGTGCTCGTCGAGACGGTGCGCAAGCGCCCGGTCGACCTGTACGCGGACAACGTCGGGCAGATCGATGGCTACGTGAACGCGGAGATCCGCGCTCGCGTGCGCGGCTACCTGCAACAGCAGGGCTACCGGGACGGCAGCCTGGTCAAGGCCGGGCAGCTGCTGTTCACGATCGACCCCGCCGAGTTCGTGGCGGCGCTCGACTCCGCCCGCGGTAGCGCGGCGCGCGCCAAGGCGCAGCTCGAGCTCGCGAACCAAAACCTCGCGCGCACGCAGCAGCTGATCAAGTCGGGCACGGTGACGCAGAAGTCGCTCGACGACGCGACCGCCGCCTCGCACGACGCGCAAGGCCAGGTCTCCGCCGCCAACGCGGCGGTGCGCAACGCCGAGCTCAACCTCAGCTACACCAAGCTGCACTCGCCGATCGACGGCGTTGCGGGCCTGGCGCGCGTGCGCGTCGGCAACCTGGTCGGCCAGGCAGATCCCACGCTGCTCACCACCGTCAGCACGCTCGACCCGATGCGCGTGCGCTTCCCGATCAGCGAGCGTGACTATCTCAAGAACGCCGCCAAGTACCGCGCCTTGAGCGGGCGCGACCTCAAGTGGGCGCAGAAGCAGTTCGCCACGCTGGAGAAGGGCGAGCTGGCCGAGGGCAACGACGAGGGGGTGCAGCTGATCCTCGCCGACGACAGCACCTACCCGCACCGCGGCGTGATCGCGGCCACCGACCGCGAGATCAACCCGAGCACGGGCACGATCCAGGTCGAGGCGTGGTTCCCGAACCCGGACGGCATGCTGCGGCCCGGCCAGTACGCGCGCGTGCGCGTGCGGCGCGCGGACGTCAGCGGCGAGAACCTGGTGGTCGCGCAGAAGTCGCTGCTCGAGATCCAGGGCACGTTCTCGGTCGCGGTCGTGAAGGAAGACAACAAGGTCGAGATGCGCAAGGTCGAGGTCGGTGCCACCACCGGCGACGATCGCATCGTGACCAAGGGCCTCAAGGACGGCGAGCGCGTCGTCCTCGAGGGCGTGCAGAAGGTCCAGGACGGTGCGCCCGTGGTGCCCGAGCAGGGCCCCGCACCCGGTACCATGAAGGCGGAAGCTGACACCACGACGCCGCAAGCGACCGCGAAGTAAGGGGACGAAGCCATGATCTCCGCCTTTTTCATCCGCCGCCCGATCGTCGCGATGGTGATCGCGATCGTCACCGTGCTGCTCGGCCTGGTGGCCATGCTCGGCCTGCCGATCGCACAGTTCCCGCAGATCTTGCCGCCGCAGATCAACCTGACCACCACGTATACCGGTGCCGACGCGCTCACCATCGAGCAGTCGGTCGCGACGCCCATCGAGCAGCAGATGAACGGCGTCGACAACATGCTCTACGTGCAGTCGACGAACGCCAACGACGGCTCGATGAACCAGATCGTCACGTTCGACGTCGGCACCAACATCGACATCGACAACGTGCTGGTGCAGAACCGCTTCTCGCAGGCGGAGACCTCGCTGCCGCAGGACGTGAAGAACTTCGGCGTCACGATCAAGAAGTCGCTCGCGTTCCCGCTGATGGTGATCTCGTTCTACTCGCCTGACGGTCGCTACGACGCGAACTTCCTCGCCAACTACGCCACCATCAACGTGAACGACGCGGTGCTGCGCGTGAAGGGCGTCGGCGACGTGCGCGGCCTCGGCTCGGCCGACTACGCGATGCGCATCTGGCTGAAGCCGGACGTGATGTCGCGCCTGGGCGTCACCGCCACGGACGTGCAGAACGCGATCCGCTCCCAGAACATCGTGAACCCGGCCGGTAAGGTCGGCGCGGAGCCGGCGCCGCCAGGCACGCAGCTCACCTACACCATGCGCGCGCAAGGCCGCCTGGTGGAGGCCGAGGAATTTGCGAACGTGATCATCCGCGAGAACTCGGATGGCTCGGTGATCCGGGTCAGCGACGTGGG
Organism: Polyangiales bacterium; assembly: GCA_036277895.1. Classification (GTDB taxonomy): domain Bacteria; phylum Myxococcota_A; class Polyangia; order Polyangiales; family DASUME01; genus DASUME01. The sequence goes on along the minus strand of DASUME010000108.1, from coordinate 19,520 downwards.
CGCGGTCGAGCTGGGAGCCTTGAACTACGCGCAGCAGGGCCTGTTCAACGGCAAGCCGGCCGCGGTGCTCGCGACCTTCCAGTCGCCGGGCTCCAACGCGCTCGACGTGGCGGCCAACATCCGCAAGACGCTGGAGGAGCTCAAGACGCGCTTCCCGCCCGGCCTCGAGTACACGGTCTCGCTCGACACCACCGCGCCCGTCAAGAGCGGCATCAACGAGATCGTCGAGACGCTGGCGGAAGCGATCGTGCTGGTCGTGATCGTCGTGTTCGTGTTCCTCCAGAGCTGGCGCGCGACGCTGATCCCGTTGCTCACGGTGCCGGTCTCGCTGATCGGCGCATTCGCGGTCTTCCCGCTGCTCGGCTTCTCGATCAACACCCTCTCGCTGTTCGGGCTGGTGCTCGCGATCGGCCTGGTCGTCGACGACGCGATCGTCGTGGTGGAGGCGGTCGAGCACCACATCGAACAGGGCAAGTCGCCGCGCGATGCGACCCTGCAGGCGATGAAGGAGGTGTCCGCGCCCGTGATCGGCATCGCGCTGATCCTGGCGGCGGTGTTCATCCCGGTCGCGTTCATGGGCGGCATCACCGGTCGCCTCTACCAGCAGTTCGCGCTCACGATCGCGATCTCGGTGATCATCTCGGCGTTCAACGCGCTCACGCTCAGCCCCGCGCTGGCCGCCATCCTGCTCAAGCCCAAGAGCGAGCCCAAGAGCTTCGTCGGCCGCGGCTTCCGCGCCTTCAACCGCTGGTTCGATCGCATGACGGGCAGCTACGTCAGCATCAACCGCATGCTGATCCGCAAGCTGGCGATCCCGCTCGTGCTGCTCGCGGGTGTGGGCGCCGGCACCTGGTTCATCGGCAAGGACCTGCCCTCCGGCTTCGTGCCCGAGGAAGACCAGGGCTACGCGATCATCGGCATCCAGCTGCCCGACGCGGCGTCGATGCAGCGCACCTACGCCGTGGCCAAGAAGATGGACGAGGTGATGAGCCACATCGAGGGCATCGACTACCGCACCATCACCGCCGGCTTCAGCTTCTTCACGCGCACGGCGGCCAGCTACGTGGGCACCTCGTTCGTGTCGCTCAAGCCGTGGGACGAGCGCAAGGGCGAGGGCATGCACGCGAGGGACATCGTGCAGAAGCTGAACATCGCGTTCGCCAAGAACATCCCCGAGGCGAAGGTGTTCGCGCTGATGCCGCCGGCGATCCCCGGCATCAGCGCGTCCGGCGGCTTCAGCTTGATGCTGCAGGATCGCAGCGGCGGCTCGGTCGACTTCCTGACCCAGAACGTGATGAAGTTCCTCGGCGCCGCCAGCAAGCGGCCCGAGCTCGCCGGCGTGCGCCCCAACTTCTCGCCCGGCGTGCCGCAGATCTTCGCGGAGGTCGACAAGGAGAAGGCGCTCAAGCAAGGGGTGCCGCTGACCGAGGTCTACGGCGCGCTGCAGACCTTCCTCGGTGGCTCGTACATCAACGACTTCACGCGCTTCGGACGCCAGTGGCGCGTGTTCGCCCAGGCCGCGCCCGAGTTCCGCAAGAGCGCGGACGACCTGCGCGAGTTCTACGTGCGCAACGTCAAGGGCGAGATGGTGCCGCTGTCGACGCTGGTCAACACGCGCACCACCAATGGTCCCGAGTTCACCACGCGCTTCAACCTGTACCGCTCGGCGGAGATCATGGGTGCGGCCGCGCCGGGCTACAGCTCCGGCCAGGCGCTGGACGCGCTGGAGCAGGTCGCCAAGGAAGTGCTGCCGAGCGAGATGGGGATCGCCTGGAACGCCTTGTCGTACCAGGAGAAGGTCTCGCAGGGGGGCCAGACCAAGGTGCTCGGCCTGTCGCTGCTGTTCGTGTTCCTGATCCTGGCTGCGCTGTACGAGAGCTGGTCGCTGCCGTTCAGCGTGCTGCTCAGCGTGCCGGTCGCGATCCTGGGCGCGTTCGTCGGCCTGGTGTCCAAGCACCTCGACAACAACGTGTTCGCGCAGATCGGTCTGGTGATGTTGGTCGGCCTGACCGCCAAGAACGCGATCCTGATCGTGGAGTTCGCCAAGGAGCGCCTCGAAGAGGGGATGCCGCTGGTGGATGCCGCGCTCGAGGGCGCCCGCCTGCGCCTGCGTCCGATCCTGATGACGTCCTTCGCGTTCATCTTCGGCTGCATCCCGCTCGTGGTGGCGCAGGGCGCCGGCGCCGGAGGCCGCCAGGTGATGGGCATCGTGGTGGTGTGCGGCATGAGCGCGGCCACCCTGCTCGGCGTCTTCTTCATCCCGTCGCTGTTCGTCGCCTTCGAGCGGCTGGGCGGCCACAAGGACAAGGCGCAGGACGACGCGCCGCGCACCAGCGAAGCGCCGCCGCGCCTCTCGCAGTCGCACGCCGAGTAGGGCTGGCGCGCTTCAGAATACGTAGCGCAGGTACGCGGCGGCGTGGATCGCGAGCGTGAAGCCGTCGCGCGCGTGGCCTGGCAGCTGCCTCGCGCCGCTGAGCACGCCGAGCGAGTGGTGGCGCGAGGGCAGGTGGAAGTCGTAGCCGAGCTCGCCGCCGTACGCGATGCCGGGCTTGTGCGCGTCCTCGAAGTCGAGCCCGCGCAGCACGTCGCGCGTCGTGAACGCCACGCCCACCAGCGCGGTCGCGAACAGCGCATGGCGCTCGCGGATCGGCAGCGCGAAGCGTGCACCGGCGCTCGCGAGCACGAGCTCGAACGAGGTGTGCGCGGGCGGCGTGCGGTTGTGCGTCTGGTGCTGCGAGCCCTCGACCTCGATCAAGAGCGCGAACCAACGCGCGAGCTCGTAGCCGAGCGCGATCGCCAGCCGTGGTCCGCCGTGCGCGACGTCGCGCGCATCGCCCACGAACGTGGTGCCGCCGAGCTGCCCTTCGACGAACAGACCGCGGCTGTACAGAGCGCGCCGCGGCTCCAGCGCCTCGGGCGGCAGACGTTCGACGTCGAGCCGCGTGGTGTCGACGTGCTCCGGACCGGGCCCGTCGGGCTGCGCTTGCTGCGCATGCGCCGTGGCGCACCCCAAACACAGCAGCATCGCGAGCGCGCGCAGCATCACTCTTCTTCCGGCACGAGCGGCGTGAACGGCGCCGCCTCAGGCAGCATCCACGCGCGATCGCCGCGCGGCTGGGCGCGGTCTTCGTGGTCCACGACGCGGATCGTGAGCTCCAGCAGCACGTGCTCCGCCACCGTGGTCTCGATGCCCGCCCGCACACCTACCAGACCTGGCACCACCGCCGGCGCGTACGGCTGCACGCGCGGATCGCGGCTCGACTGGCTGTTGCGGTCGACCACCAGGTTGCTGTTGGGCGCGCCGTTCACCACCGTGGCCAGATCGATCGCGAGCTCATCCAGCTCCAGCTCGGTGATCGTGCCGGTGATGCGCTGGTGCGGAGCCACCACGACTCGGCGCTCCCATTGGTTGTAGTCTTCTTCTACGGGTGCGTAGTACTGGAACTCGTTCACGCCGTTCACGAACACCAGCGCGGTCAGCGCGCGCTCGCTGTCGTTCGTGAGCGCGTAGTCGAGCTGCAGCGAGAGATCGTGCAGCGCCACCCAGGGCAAGCGCGGGTAGCTCGTCATCTCGCCGGCGACCTCGCGCGTCAGCCGCGCCAGCTCGGCCGCGCTCGGCGACGTGATGCGCAGCGAGAACGGCTCGTCGACGCGGTAGATCGGCTCGTCGTCTTCGGTGAAGTACGCGGGCGGCGTGTCCGCAGTCAGCTCCACGTCGCCACCGAGCACGTGATAACGCTGCTCGGTCAGACATCCGACCAGCGCCAGCGCACACGCCCCATGCAACGTCGCTTGCCAGCGAAGCCTCATCCCCGTGCGTAACGATAGGCCGGCCTCACGCGCGGTGTCGAGCACACACGCGTGTGGCGACACTCGCTTACCCCTCGCGCGCGGCCTCCAGGCGGGCCCGGTGTAGGTTGAGCGCGAGCGAACGATCGAACGCGCGGCCCTTGTCCGGCTCCAGCGTGATCAACCACTCCAGCAGCTCGATCACGGTGTGGTCCAGGCCGACTGCCACGTTGCGCGGCGTGTCGGCGCGCTCGATCAGCTCGATCGCGATCGACACCAGCTCGGTGGTCTGCTCGAGCCCGATCGCGAGCGTCTCCGAGCGCAGGTTGATGAACTGCCCCACCACCGTCGCCAGCCCCACGCTGCGGCCCGAGAGGAAGGCCTGCCAGGCGTCGAGCGCGGCGCGCGCGAAGTGACGCACGGTCGGGCGCACCGGCACCACACCACTCTGGCTCGGGCCGGTGCCGCCGCGCAGCGCGATCGCGCGATCGACCGTGCGCAAGAGCGTCTGCTCGACGAGCTCGCGGCTGGTCACCGCGACCCGCTTCACCTGCGCGATCGACGCACGCGCCTTGTCCGACTGATCCGAGATCACGATCAGCGGCAGGTCGCGCACACGCTCCCAGCTCGCGAGCAGCGCCGCGAAGCGCGGACCCTGCATCACCGGCGAGCTCATCTCGACCACCACGGCGGCCACGTTCTCGCGCGCGATCAGCTGGGTCGCGCCGATCGGCGAGCTCAGCGACAGCACCTCGTAGCCCCCACGCCGGAGTAGCTCGCGGATCCGCTCCTGGGAGGCTTCGTCGTCGTCGATCAACAACACGCGGCCGCGCGGGCGAGGGTTCGGGAGCTGCACGAGGCCCATTTTAGCTAAAGCGCGCGCGGACAAAAGCTCGCGTATCAAGGTTGTCCACGCGCTCCGTCCCCAACGCGTACTCCCCGTCTGGGAGTGGTCAGGCGCTACGCGGCTGCGTCGTAGAGCGTTGCCCCACGCGCGATCGATCGAGCACTGCCAGCCAATTCGCGAAGAAGGTGATGCCATGCGGGAGCGGTGACGGCGAGGCGTCATCCTCCACCGCGAGCGGCGGATCCACATCCGCTCGCCCCAGCTCGCGGTCGCGCAGGTACTCGAAGCGCAACCTGGCCGGGGTGTACTCGGGATGACCGAGATGCATCAGATAGCGCCCGTCGGTGCTCTCGACGAGCGTGTCCCCGGCCAGCACCCGCACGCTGCCGTGCGCCTCCGCCTCGCCGAGCTGCGTGAGGTCGAGCCCCGCGTGCCGGCTCTGCGCACAGGGCCCGAAGCCCTCGAGCGGGTAGACGCCGAACAGCTTGCGCGCGAAGCGCACCTTTCCCACACCGAGCAGCTGCGCGAGCGCCATGCCGCCCCAACACAGCCCGACCGTGCTGGGGATCGACGTGCGCGCTCGCTCGAGCAGCCCCTGGAGCTCCGCGAAGTAGCGCACCTCCGCGAACGGCAGCTCCTCCACCGGCGCGCCGGTCAGGATCAGTCCGTCCAGTGCGCCCGCCTCGTCGAAGCTGCGGTAGTGACGCGCGAGGTGCGCCGCGTCGCTGCTCTGGTAGCCGTGCGACGCGAGCCGGATCCAGATCGGCTCGACCCAGTGCGCGCTGCGGCCGAGCGGCTCGAGCAGCATCGGCTCGTAGGCCTCGGCGGATGGCATCAGGTTGATCACGCCCACGCGCAGCGCATGGGGGGCGCTGCCCGCGCACTCGACCCCGCGCTCTTCGAGCTGGGCGCGGGCCGGATGCAGCGCGGGCAGCACCAGGCCCATCAACCCGCCTGCTTCAGCGCTTGCTCGATGTCGGCGAGGATGTCGTCGATGTGCTCGATGCCGACCGACAGCCGCACGAAGTCCGGCGAGACGCCGGTCGCGAGCTGCTCCTCGGCCGCCAGCTGCTGATGCGTGGTGCTCGCGGGGTGGATCGCCAGCGTGCGCGCGTCGCCCACGTTCGCGACGTGCGAGATGAGCTTCAGCGCGTCGATGAACTTCGCGCCGCCGGCGGCGCCGCTCTTGATGCCGAAGCCGAGGATCGCGCCCGCGCCGCGCGGCAGGTACTTCTTGGCCAGTGCGTGCTGATCGCTCGACTCCAGGCCCGGGTAGCGCACCCAGCTCACCGACGCATGCTTCTCCAGGAAGCGCGCCACGGCGAGTGCGTTCTCCGCGTGCCGCGTGATGCGCAGGTGCAGCGTCTCCAGGCCCTGCAGGAACAGCCAGGCATTGAACGGTGACAACGCCGCCCCGACGTCGCGCAGCAAGGTGACGCGCGCCTTCAGGATGTAGGCGATCGGGCCCACCGACGCGAAGGCCTCCGGGAAGTTGAGGCCGTGGTAGCTCGGCTCCGGGTCGCTGATCAGCGGGAACTTGCCGCTCGTGTAGTCGAACTTGCCCGAGTCGACGATCAGGCCGCCGATGCTGGTGCCGTGGCCCCCGATGAACTTGGTGGCCGAGTAGACGATCACGTCGGCGCCGTGGTCGAACGGACGCAGCAGGTACGGCGACACGGTGTTGTCGATGATCAGCGGGATGCCCGCGTCGTGGGCGACCTTGGCCAGCTGCTCGATGTCGGCGACGTCGAGCTTCGGGTTGCCGATCGACTCGGCGTAGAGCGCCTTGGTCTTGGGGCCGATCGCGGCCTTGATCGACGCGGGGTCCTGAGACTTGGCGAACTTCACCTGCACGCCGAAGCGGGGCAGGGTGTAGTGGAACAAGTTGTAGGTGCCGCCGTACAGGTTATCGAGCGAGACGATCTCGTCGCCGGCCTTGGCGATGTTCAGGATCGAGAGCGTGGTCGCGGCTTGACCACTCGCGACCGCCAGCGCGCCTACGCCCCCGTCGAGCAGCGTGATGCGCTGCTCGAGCACGTCCGTGGTCGGGTTCATGATGCGGGTGTAGATGTTGCCGAACTCCTTGAGCCCGAACAGGCTCGCGGCGTGCTCGCTGTCTTTGAACTGGTAGCTCGTGGTCTGGTAGAGCGGGACGGCGCGAGAGCCCGTGGTGGGATCGGGGATCTGGCCGCCGTGTAGCAGCGAAGTCTCGAGGCGAAGCTTCGGTTGATCGGTCATCGTCGTGCGCTCTCCTGTTGAACGCCGCTCGCAGGGGCAAGAACTGCGCCTCGGTTTTTGTGCTGAGATTTCCAGGTTGCGAGCCTGAACACAGGAAATCTCGCGGGCACAGGTGCTGGGCACGTGCCCGCGCTATCACTCCCGGCTTGGAAGTCTGGGAACAGCACGCGGGATTCGTGGACACGGTGCGGCTCGTGCTCACGCGTCCGCGCAAGACGTTCGCCGCGGTCGAGGACGGCGACGTGGGGCTCGCGTGGACGTTCGCCGCGCTGTGCTGCTTGCTGCCGCGCTTGCTGTACGGGTTACTCGACGGGCGTGGTGGTCCGCTGCTGATGCTGCTGCGCGCGACGCTGACTGCCGCCGTGCAGGCCGCCTCCGCGACGTTCTTCCTCGGCTCCTTGCACTTCCTGTTCGTGCTCAGCGTCGCGCCCACGCAGGCGAGCTGGCGCATCTCCGCGCGCGCGGCCGGCTACGCGCAGGCGATCACGCTGGTGCTCGGCTCGCTCGTGGCGGGCGTGGTGGTGGTGATGCCCGGCTGGCGTGCGAGCCCGCTGCTGCGCGACCTGGCGCTGACCGTCTCCGCGGTCTGGTACAGCGTGCCGCTCTACTGGCTAGGGCGCGAGTGCATGCTGTTGCGCTGGGAGCGCGCGCTGTACGCCGCGCTCGGCGCGAGCTTCGGCATCGCTCTCCTGTTGCGCACGTTCGGCTAAGGGCAGTCGCGGCCACAGACGATGACGTTGTCGTCGCACAGCATCTGACCTTCCTTGCAGTCGAAGTTGCACAGCAGGTTGCCCGCGCAGTACGCGAGGCAGCTCGCGCCCACGTCGCACTTCATCTCGTCGCAGCTGGTGCCGTTGCGGCAGTCGATGTCGCAGCGCGCGTTCTTGTCGCACGCGACCGTGCAGCTGGCCGTGTTGCTGCAGTCGAACGCGCAGGTCGCGTTGGCGTCGCACCTGGCCTTGCACGTGCCGAGCGTGAGGTCGCTGCAGTCGACCGTGCAGTCGGTGTCGGCGTCGCACTTGGCTTCGCAGCTGGTGGTGCCGCTGCAGTCCGTGTAGCAACGCGACTGCGCCATGCACTGCGTCTTGCACTGCGCCTGCGCGGCGCAGTCGAACACGCAGTCTTCGCCCGCGCACTTGAGGTCGCAGCTGACGCCGACGCACGGGGTGGTGACGGCGGCATCGACCCACCAGCCCGTGTCAGCGAGCGCGGCATCCGCGAGCGTGGCGTCGACGAGCGTCGCGTCGAGCGCCGGACCGGTCGTCGCATCGATCGGCGCCGCGTCGGGCAGGCCGGTGTCGAGCAGGCCGGTGTCGAACAGCGCGGCATCGAGGGAAGCATCAGGGCGAAGCGCATCGAGGGCGGCGTCGATCGGCGTCGCGCTGCCATCGAGGCCCGCGTCCTCGAACACCGGCTCGATCGCGGCGTCGCCGAGCGAGGTGCCGTAGTCGACCAGATAACAGCCCGGAAGCGCATTCGCGAGGTACAGCACGACCCCGCTCGTCGCGGTCATGCGCATGGCGGTCATCGCGGGAAGATATCACGCCTCGATCCTCGAAATGGGCGGTTGAAACGCACGGCAGCAGCGGCGAGAGTGCACTCTGATGGCTTCTCTACACTCTTCTTTGCGGCTCGGCGCGCTCGCGCTCGGCCTGCTCCCGGCGACGGCGCTCGCCGGTCCGCCGGAGGTGCTCACCGGCGTCGTGATCCACCCAACGGACTCCGAGGTGATCATTCTCCGCTACGAGAACGTGCTCGGCGGCCTGTTCTACAGCGGCGACGGCGCGCGATCGTTCCGCATCCGCCCCGGGCTCACCTTCACGCGCAGCGGCCTGCGCGCGGACACCTCGATCGCGTTCGCAGGCGACGCGCTGCTGGTCGGCAGCAGCGACGGCCTGGTGAAGACGGACCGCAACGGCTGTGCGGTCAGCAACGCGATCAGCCGCGCCTTCGTCGACGCCATCGCCACGGATCCGAACGACCCCAGCGTGGCCTACTTCGTGACCTCGCGCGCGGACAACGCCGTACGCGTGGGCCTGTGGCAGCGCGACGCCAACGGCGCGATCACGCCGCTCGGCGCGGACGACACGGCTTCTTCGCTGATCGTCACCAGCATGCAGCTCGTCGGCACGCGCTTCGTGCAGACCGGCACGCGCGGCAGCGCAAACCTGCTGCGCAGCTCGGACGATCGCGGCCAGAGCTGGCGCGAGCTCCCCATCCCCGGGACCGGCACGCCGCGCCTGCTCGCGATCGACGCGCAGGATCCGCTGCGCATGCTGGTGGCGCTCGAGAACGAGAAGACCGCGGACCCCGTGCTGGTCACGCGCGACGGCGGCGCGAGCTGGCAGACCTACCTCGATGGCGTGCTGCGCGCCGGCCAGGCCGCGCTCGCGCCCGACGGTCGCGTCTGGATCAGCGACATGGGCGATCGCGAGCTGCCCGGCCTCAACGGTGGCTTGTGGTTCGCCGCGCGCATCGGCGAGCCGCCCGAGCAGGTGCTCTCCGAGCTCGGCGTCACTTGCCTCGCGCACGATCGCACCCGCGATCAGCTGTGGCTGTGCCAGGACTACGAGCTGGACTCGTTCGACCCGCGCACGCGCGGCCTGTGTCGCGAGTTCGTGCTCAGCGATCTGGAGAGCTTCGTCGACTGCGGCGCGGACGACCTGTCGCGCAGCGCGCGTGCGCAGGAGCAGCTGTGCACGGGCTACTGCGGCGCGCTGCACTTCGCACAGGCGCCGATCTGCGCCTTCTACGACGACCCGATCGCGCTCTGCGGCCTGCCCGCGCGCCGCTACGATGGCGACGCGGGCTGGGCCGATCCGGCCGGCCCGCGTACGCGCTGCGACGCGCTGCCAGTGGATGCGGCCGTCTCACCGCTCGTAGATGCCGGCCTGCCCTCGAACGCGATCGACGGGGGCGCCGAGCAGGAGCGCGCGAAGGACGACGGCTGCAACCTGGCTGCGCAGGGCGACTTCAGCGGTGCGCTCTTCGCGCTCCTGCTGGCCCTGCGCAAGCGCCGCCGTTAGTCGGTTAGTCCGGACCGATGCCCGCCGCGCAGGCGAGGTTCCCGCCGACGATGCCGCGCTCGCCGAAGCCAGGCGCGAAGGTCGAGAGCGGATATGCCAGCGTGTAGAAGAAGCACATCTCCTTGTCGGACGCGAAGCCGAAGCTGACCGACTTGTTCCACTCGCAGGTGGTGACGATCTTGTCGCCCTGCTCGACCCACAGCTCCTTGAAGAACTGCGAGAACTGATCCTCGAAGTTGAACGGCGTATCGATCAGCGTGATCTTCTCGCCGCTCTTGCGGTACAGCTCGACCTTCGCGTGTTTTCCCTGCTCGTGCATGTGCGGCATGATCGAGAGGATGCGGCCGCGGTTCTTGGCCTCGCACACGCCCTTGGCCTTGCCGTTGCCCTTGTTGTCGAGCGGGATGACTTCCTCGAGGCCCGAGATGGTCTGCGGACCCGCGTTCTCGTAGCCGAGCCAGAACGTGCCCGCCGTCTCGGCGCGCGGCTTCGAGGTGGCGCAGATGTCGTAGCGCACCTTGCTCTTGCGCCCGAACTTGCCCTGCGGGTTGTTGTAGTGGACCTGCAGCTCGAACCAGGCGTCGCTGTTCGGCAGCAGCACCGTCGTGTCGCCAGGCGTGGTGATCGGGTTCTGCGAGCCCGGTGCCCAGACCGCGAGCGTGGAGCCCGTGGGGTTGTCGCAGTGCTTGTGGTCGCCGTTGAAGTCCGGCTTGGCGCCCGCGAGCGAGTTGTCCGTGATCGGGTTCTGCGCGCTCACCACGAGGTGATGCACGAACTCCTTGTCGTCATCGGACTCGCGGCGCACGCGCAGGCCGATCGCGTGCATCTCCTTGGGCCACGGCACCTTCTCGTAGAAGCAGTGGTAGTCCGTCTTCGAGGTGGGGATGTCGTAGGCGCTGCTGTTGGCGCTGAGCGGGTTGGTGTCGCCGTGCGCACCGAGCGTGAACACCGCCTCGCACTCGCCCTCGGGCCAGGGCTGCGACGCCCAGTCCGGGATGCCGAGGTCTACCGTGGTGTCCGGCTCCTTGAACGGGTCACAGGCCGTGCCCTCGGTGCCCTTCATGCCGCCGCTGATCCAGCCCTTGAGCGTCTCCACGTCGGCCGTGGAGAGCATCGGGCGACCGCTGGTGACCGGCGGCATCGGGCGCTGCTTGTCCTCGATGCGTGCCTCGACCTGGTCTGCGATCGTGCCGCCCGCGGTCGACTCGTGTGTGAAGTGGTCGACGTCGAACAACGGCATCGGCGCGCCGTTGTCGAGCGGCGTGCGGTGACAGGTTAGGCAGGCGTTATCCTGCAGGATCTTGCACACGTTCGCCGGCAGAACGAGCTCGCTCGTCTCGATGCCCGCATCCGACTTGCCGCCGCCCGAGGCGTCGCGGCTCGTGGCTGCATCGGTCTTCTTGCCCGCGTCGGTCTTCTTCCCGGCGTCGGCCTTCTTCCCGTTGTCATCGCCGTCGTCGTCGCCGTCCTCGGTCGACGGTTGCATCCGGCCACCGGTCGAGTCGCTGCCGCAAGCGGTCAGCATCAAGCAGACGCTCAGTCCAAGCCAACGCATCGTTAATCCTCCAGGCTCGCGCTAAGAAAAGTGTGCTCACACTAGAGGCGCCCCGGGGTGCTCCGCAACTACCAAGCTCCTGGAAACTGCAGTTCCTCACCGCCCGGTTCGCGAGCTGGAGAACACGGTCAATGCGGAGGAAAAATGGGTCCATCGGCGGTGCGGAAAGGGGGGGGCCGCATACCGAAATGACGTCAGCCGCCGACGCCGAAGATGAATGGGTACATCACTTGGACCTCCCCGCCGTCGGGTTTTGGGAAGTGCCACTTCTTTACCTGGCGTACGAGGCAGCCCTCGACGCCTGCGTTGTTCATCGTGCTCGAGGCGACCTTGGCCATCGGCACTAGCCCGCCTCGGTCGACGCGCCACTGGATTACGACCTTGCCCTTGAGGCCGCGCGCCCGCTGCACCTCGGCCTCGTAGCAGTACCGTAGCGCCGCCTGGTTGGCGCGCACCACGCGGTTGATCTGCTCGGCCGAGAGGTAGCCGCTGACCTGCGGCGTACCCGGCGTCACGCTGACCTTCGCCTCGCCGCGGCCGGTGCCAGCGCCCGAGCCGGTGCCACCGCCGCCGCCCTTGCCCTTGCCGCGCCCGGAGCCCAGGCCGGTGCCCAGCCCGCCGCCGCCCATCAACGAGCCCAGACGATCCCCGCCACCGCCGCTGCCGACGCCGCGTAGCCCACGGCCGCCGCTGCCCGCGCCGAGGTCCGTACGCGCCGAGCCGAGGCCTCCGAGCAGCGCGCCGACGTCGCCCTGCTCGAGCAGACCCTTGAGGCTATCGCCGCCCGCGATCGCGCCGAGCAAGCCGATGCCGCGCACCTTGGCGGCGATCTCCTCGCGCACCGGGCCCTCGATCTCGTGCTCCTTCTTCGGCGTGTCCTTGCGCCCGAACTTGCCTTCGTCCCTGGGCGCCTTCTTGCCGCCGCCGTCGTCCTTCTTCTTCGGCGCGGCGTCTTCCTTCGACGGCTTGGTCGGCTTCTCGGGCTCCGGCTCGAGCTGCGGCGTGACCATGAACTTGGTGAGCAGCTCGGGCTTGACCTCGAGCGTGTCTTCGAACGGCATCTCGTACTGCGCGAGCAGCATCAGCGCGAGCACGCAGGCGTGGATGAACGTGGAGAGCCCGAAGCTCATCACCGCGTCGCCGTCGAGCGAGCTCAAGCTTCGGCGCACGGGCGGCGCGACCTCGACCTGCTGGAAGAAGTAGCTGGCCGCGCCGAGGCTGACCACGCCGTAGTCTCCGTGCGCGAGCGTCAGGCTGGGCTGGCGTTCGAGCAGCTCGCGCACCTCGCGCTTGATGCCGCTCAACCAGACTGCGCCGCGCGCGCCCGGCGGCAGGTGCAGCGTGTAGCCGCCGGAGACCGGCGTCAGCAGCGTGACGTCGCCGCGTGCGGCCTGCGCCTCGGGCAGCGGAAACAGCGCCTCCTCGCCGTAGCCGAGCACCACGTCGCGCGGCTGGTCGAGCACCTGCTCGGCTTGCAGCGTCTGGCTCCAGACCATCGCGACGCGCAGTCGCAGCGTGGTGCGCTCCAGCATCAGCGCACCGGCTCGCGCGCGGCGGTGTCGTGCAGCTCGGGCATGAACGAGCGATGCGGCAACACGGGCCGCGCGAACTCGGCCTGCACACGCTGCACGAAGTACACGAGCTGCGGCGACCTGAGCCGGCCCTCGATGCCGAGGCCCTCGAAGCTCATCACCTTCACGCTGGTGTCGCCGTCCTTCACGATCTGCGCGCTGGAGGTGGCGGCCGCAGCCTGCGCGGCGGCGAGCGCCGTCGGGCCTCTCTCTCGGCGCTCCGTGGGCTTCTCGGGCTTGGGCTTCTGGGCCCGCGCGCGCTTCTTGCGAGGCTTGTGTTTCGCTGGCCTGGCCGGCTCCTCCGCGTACACCGCCGCGGGCAGCGCCAGGCACAGGCCCGCGCAAACACACAGGGCCTCGAGCAGCCTCACGGGGTGGTACTTCCAGTCGCCATGCGGATATCCTGAACATACCGCTCTGCGCTGGCTCGATGGGAGTCGCTGTTTGGGGCGGTCGTCAGATAGCGCTCGAACAGCGGCAAGGCGGCTTTGCGCTGGTCCATGAAATCAGCGAGCAGGACCGCCAAATCATAGAGGGCGGCCAGCTGCGACGGGTGCGCATCGAGCACCTTTTCATACGTTGCACGCGCCTCCCGGTACTTGCCCTGCCCACGCTGCGCGATGCCGAGCCCGATCAGTGCGTGCTCGTGCAAGGAGGCCAGGGCAGGGTCCTCCTTCTCGTGCACGGCCGCCTTGTAGGCCCGCTCGGCGCCCTCGTAGTCGCCCGCGCGCAGCAGCACCGAGCCCTGGTTCAGGTGCGCCGCCAGGAAGTGCGGGTCGAGCTGCTCGGCCTTGCCGAAGTGCGTGAACGCCAGCTGCGTGTCGCCACGTGCGAGCGCGAGCAGGCCGAGCTCGTTGAAGACCAGCGCGCTGCCCTCGGCCAATGCGCGCGCCTTCTCCAACACCAGCTCGGCGACCTCGTACTCCTCGCGCGTGCGGTAGATGCGGCCCACCTCGAGTAGCGCCTCGATCGCGCGCGGATCTTTGATCAGCACCTCGCGCGCCAAGCTCAACGCGCGGTCGAGCTTGCCGCGCTCGCGCTCCACCGCGGCCAGCGCGAGCTTGGCGTCGATGTTCGCGGGCTGCAGCGTGAGGTACTGCTCGAGGTAGCGCGCTGCCGCATCGCGATCGTTCAGCGCCACCGACACATCCGCGAGCGCGAACAGCGGCTCGACCGCGTCGGGCGCGAGCTGATGCGCCTTCTCCAGCGGCGGGCGTGCGCGATCGAGCGCACCGAGCCGGCGCTCCGTCAGCCCGAGGTCGTAGTGCGCTTCCCACAGGTCGGGGCTGAGCTCGAGTGCCTGCGTCAGCTGTTCCTTCGCGCGCGCGAGGCTCTTCGGCGTGCCGCGCGCGAGCTGCTGCGCGCCCTCTACCAAGGCGCGCAGCGCGCGGTCGTCGCGCACCTGCGTGGCCTGCTCGTGCGCCCGATCTTCCAGCGGACGCGACTTGGTGGCACAGCCGGCCAACAGCACGAGGAGGAGCCATCTCATTTCGCCGGCTCCTTGCGGCGTACGCCCGCGATCACCGGGGGCTTCGGGAACTCGCTCTCGGGTGCGAGCCCCACACCGATCTCGTTCAGCTTCGGGTACTCGACCTCGTTGAGCCGCGTCAGCGCCTCGCGCATCTGCGTCGTCCACTGGTTGTAGATGCCGATCTCGCGCGCCTTCTTGTAGCCGCCCGCGTACGCCTCCAGCGCGCGCTCCTCGATCGGCACCACGAAGCCAGCCAGCTCGTCGCGGTACACCTGCTGTTCCTGTTCGCTCAAGCCTTCCGGTGTCGGTGCATCGTTGAGCGCCTTCGCAAAGCGCTCGTAGCTGTCGCCGATCTTGTAGAGCGCGGCCGTCACCCACTCGGCGACCCCGAAGTCGACCACCTCGGCGTAGATGCCCGCGGCCTGGCCGAGCAGCTTCGCCTTGGTCTTGAGGCGGTTGGCCAGGCCGGCGACGTTGCCCTCGATCTTCACCGCGTCGAACTCGCGCAGCGCCTCGTCACCCTGGAGGAAGCGCGCCTGCGCGGCGAAGTAGCGGCCGCCCTTGGCCTTGTCCTTGGCCTTGCGCGCATCGGCGACGGCTGCATCGAACGCGGCGTCCGCGCCCTTGCGGTCGCCCGCCTCGAGCAGGAGCACGCCGAGCCGCGTCTCGGCCTCGATCTTCCGCGGCGTATCGTGCGTGCGCTCGATGAACGAGCGATACGTCGCTGCCGCTTCACGCGGTTGGTCTTCCTGCGCACGCGCGATCGAGAACGTGACCTCGGCCGCCTCGGGCGCCTTCGGGTACGCGGCGAGGTACCGCTTGCCCGCAGCCACGGTGTCCTTGTGCGCGCCGGCGGCGCTCAGCAGCAAGACCGCGTTGTACGATGCGGCCTCCGCCTTCTCGGCCCTCGGGAAGCGCTCGGCGTAGGCCTGGTAGAAGCGCGCCGCGTCCTCGAACTGCGCGATCGACTCGTACATGTGCGCGCCCTGCTCCGCCCCCTGCGCGCCTTCCGTGGAGCCGGGGTACTTCGCGATCAGCTCGCTCCAGGCCTTGTCCGCACGCTCGAGGTTGCCCGCACGCGAGAGCGAGAGGCCCGCGTTGTAGAGCGCCTTCGGCGCGCGCGCGTCTTGCGGGAACTCGTCCGCCGCACGCAGGTAGGCGTCGGCCGCGCGCTGGTGCTCGCCCTGCTCCGCGAGCTGCTCGCCGGTCTTGAACACCGCGCCCAGGATCAAGCCATCGAGCCGCTTCTGTGCAGCCTGGTCCTTGAACGCGGGTGCGCGCTTGAGCTTGCGCGCCCACTTCTCGATGTTCTCGTAGTCGGCCGCGCGGTTGAAGCTGTCCAGCACGAGCTCGCCCGCGTCGGCCGCGAACGGGCTCTGTGGGAAGCGCTCCAGCAGCGCGCCGAACATGCGCACCGCCGGGTCGTAGATGCGGCGGTCGTAGTAGAGCTTGCCCTGACGGAACAGGATCTCCGGCAGGTCCGGATCGTTCGGGAAGTACGCGGCGTAGAGCTCGATCGCGCGCGAGAAGCGCTTGTCGTTCTCGGTCTCGGGGCAGGGCGCGGTATCGCTGCACTGCTCGAGCTCGCCCTCGCGCACGCGCTCGAAGGCACCGATCGCGTTGTACAGCGCGTCGCGCGTGAGCTCGCCCTTCGGGTTCAGCTGCGCGGCGGCCATGTACGCCTCACCGGCCTCGCCGTTGCGCCCGAGCCGATGGAACAGGATCTCGCCGCTGTAGAACTGGATCCGGTACGCCTCCGGCGCCTTGGGGAACGCCGCCAGATAGATCTGGTAGATCGCGACCGCGTGCTCGAAGTCTTCCTTGCGGTTGTCGCGCTGGCCGAGCTCGTGGAAGCTCAGGCCCTGCTCGCGGACCGCGGCCTCGATCATCGCCTGCGCCTCGTCGACGGTGTCCGTGTCGGACTGCTGCGAGGCCCAGGTGCCGCTCGGCGTGAAGTCGCTGGCGAGCTTCTTGTACGCGTCTAGCGCCTGCGGGAACTTGTCGATCGCGACGTAGCCCTTGGCGATCGCGAGCTGGTACGGCGGGGCCTGCTCGTCGCTCGACGCGATCTCCAGCAACAGCTGGTAGGCCTCGATGCCGCGGTCGAAGCGCGCCTGATCGAAGTAGGTCGCACTCAAGCGGCGCAGCACGCGCTCGACGTGCTGCTCGCCGCCGATCTCCTGCAGGAAGCGCCGCACGTCGGCCGCGCGGTTGCGCTCGTCCTCGGTGAACACCTGGATCAGGTACTCCAGCGCCTCGGTCTGCAGCTCCTTGAGGTGCTTCCTGCGTGAGCCCTCGGCGGTGTTGCCCTCGATGTCGAGCACCTTGCGGAAGCGCGTCGCCGCCTCGGCCTTCTGATCGAGCTGCCACAGGCACCAGGCGCTCTTGAACAGCGCCAGATCGTACAGCTCGCTGTCCGGGAACCGCAGCACCTGGTCGTACTCGACCAACGCAGCGCGGTAGTCGTAGTCGCGGTTGAACACGTGCTCACCGAGCGCCATGTGCGCGTCCGGCGCGAACCGACTCTGCGGGAACTGCGCCAGCAGCTGCTGGAACAACGGCACCGCCGCGTCCTCGTCGCCGCGCTCCAGCAGCGCCATCGCGCGCATGTAGAGCACGAGATCGAGCCGCGCGTAGTCGGGGTAGTCGGTGATGATGCGCTCGTAGAGCGCGAGCGACGGCGTAAAGTCGGGCTTCGGCTCGGGGCCACGCGTGCGCTCGGATTGCTTCTGCCAGACCGCGTAGGCAGCGAGGAAGTCGGCGCGCGCGCCTTCCCAGCGCAGCTCGGAGAGCCGCAACAACGCCTCCGGCAGCTCGCGCGCTTCCTTCGGCGTCTCGGTGATGAACGCCTCCAGCAGCGCGATCGCCTGCGCGCGCTTGTCGGCGGCCGCCTGCTCGCGCTGCGCGATCAAGCCGTGCAGCGTGGCCTGGGTGCGCTCGTCGACGGGCTGTCCCGGCACGTTGGGTCGATCGCGGAAGTAGTGCAGCGCCTCCAGCCGGTTGCTCGGTTGCTGCGCTGGCGCGGGCGCGCTCGGCTCCTTGCTCTCGCGCTTTTTCTGCGGTGCGCCGACCGTGTGCTCCTTCTGCGGAGCCTTCGCCTGCGGCGTCGCACGCGGCGCGGCGTAGGCGCGGCTGGCCAGCGACAGGCACACCATCATCAGCGCGAAGCGCTTCATCGCGCGCCCTCGTCCGGCCAGTCCTCGCCCTCGAACGGCCAATACTCCTCGTTGTCGCGCAGGTACACCGGCGTCTTCTTGCGGCTGATCAGCTCGGGCGGGAAGCGGCCGGCGGTCAAGCTCTCCACCTCGAGCTCCAGCTTGCGCTTCTTGCCCATCACCGCGTCGATGCGCCCGATGCGCGCGCGCCGTAACTCCCCTTCCACACGCGCACGCAGCTGCTGCAAGGCAGCGCGCTGCGCGTCGCGCAAGGCATCGACCAGCTGTTCGCGCAGTGCGATCGCACGCTCCCGCGCACTGCCCACGTACGCACGCTCTTCGTCGATGCGTTGGCCGAGCTCGACGCCACTCGGTGGCGGTGCGTCCGCGCTCGCCTTGCGCTCCTCGGCGCGTGCGGCGGTCTCGATGTGATCGCTCTGCCTGGCGAGCTTGTGCTGGAGCTTCTCCAGCTCCGCCAGCTCCCTCGAATCCGCGCCCGCCTCGCGCAGGCTGCGTAGCTCGTCGGCGAAGGCGACCAGCGCGTCGCTCAGCTCCCTGGCGCGCTCGCGCAGCGTGGGCGCGATCGGCTCGTCGTTGCGTGCGCGCGGCAGGTCTTGCCCGCGCACGCGCGCACCGAGTGCGAGCAGCTCCGCGTCGAGCTGGCCGCCGCGTGCGAGCTCGGCGTTCAGCATGTTCAGCCGGTCTTGCGCGCGCTCCACGCCCGGGTCGCGCACCAGCAGGCCTCGCAGCAGCGCGTCGTGCTTGCTCGCTGCGGCGGGCAGCCCGCTGGCTTGCTCGGCGAACAAGCTGCGCAGCCGGCCGGGGCTCTCCAGCGTGACGTCGAGCTCGCGCAACACGCCGCCGAAGGTATGCTCGAACTCCGTCAGCTCGGACTCCGCGCGCTCGAAGTCGAAGCTCGCCAGGTGCAGGTAGCCGCGCAGCACGCGTGCCTCGGCGGTGTAGGGCGAGTGCGGGTAGCGCGCCTCCAGCTGGGCCAGCGTGTCGATCGCGAGCTCGGGCCGGCCGCGCTCGTAGCTCGCGTAGGCGGACTCGAACAGCGCCTCGGGCAGCCACGGCGAGTCGTTGGCGATGCCGAAGTAGAGGTCGCTCGCGCGCTTGCTCTGCCCGCGCTCGTGCGCGACGCGTGCGCGCCCCAACAACGCGAGATCGACGCTGTCGTCGAGGTGTGTGCTCGCGTAGAGCGTGCGTGGCGTCTGCGTACGCGCGGCGGCGAAGCGCGCGTCCGCTTCGTCCCAGCGCCTGGCGTCGGCGGCCTGCGTCCCGAGCACGTACTGCGCGCGCACGTGGAAGCGGCTGCGCTTGTCCACCGCCGCCAGCTCGCGCGTGGCGGCAGGCAGGTCGCCTGCATCACGCGCGGCCAGCGCCTGGAGATAGTGCAGCTCACTCTGCGCGTCGCGCGGTAGGTCCGGCCGCGTGAGCTCCTCCGCTGAGTCGGTCAGGTCGCCGCGCGCGAGTGCGAGATCCACGCCGCGCCGAAACGCCGGCCCGAAGGTGGCGCTCTCGGGCCCACGCGCGAGCAGCCGATCGACGCTGCGCTGTGCGCTCTGCCAGGCGCCGAGGTCGAGCAACAGCGAGGCGAGCATGAGCTCGGCGGCCGCGAAGGCGTCGAGCCCCTCGAAGGCGCGAAAGCGCGGTCCCTCCACCGCTTCCAGCAACATCATCGCCGCCTCGTCCTTGCGGCCCGCGAGCTCACGCTGGTACGCGTGCTCGAGCAGCTCTTCGAGCTCGTCCACGCGCGTAGCGGGTGCGGGTGCGAGCTTCTTCTTCTCGAGCAGCGCGAGGTGCGCGGCGAGGAGCTGGGATGGGTTGGCGGTTTCGAGAGCGAGAGGGGCAAGGGCAGGGGCAGG
>DASUME010000107.1:0-3198 GCA_036277895.1 Polyangiales bacterium | reverse complement strand
GCTTGGCCGCCTGCGACGGCTTTCGCGGCACGCTCCGGTGCGGACCGGTGCCGAGCTCCAGCTCGATCCCTCCGCCGGCGGCGGCAGAGTCGAAGTCGAAGTCGCCGTCGGCCAGCGTGGGCGGCGATGCCGGCGGCACCGACGCGGGCCCCGTGGGCAGCTTCGCGACCACGCTCAGGCCGCGCGGTGCGACGCCGAAGTCACCGAGCTGGTAGGCCGAGGGCGGGGGAGGCGGCGGAGGCTGCGGCAGCGAGCCACGCAGGCCGCGGCTGGTCGGCTGTGCTTGGCGCGGGTTGCCCGCTCGCGTGGGCGGCGGCATCGGCACCGCGAGATGGCTGCCCGTCTTGGGCGACGCGAACGCGCCGGTGCCGCTTCGGGCGGGGGCCGGAAACCCGCCCGGTCCGGTCCTGGGGAGCGCGGCAAACGCACCGGTCCCACTCTTGTTGGCCTTGGCGGGCGCGGCGCCGCCGCCCATCGGCAGGTCGAGGTCGAGATCGAACGCGCCACCGCGTGCGGGCGCCAGCTCGAGCGCGTCGTTGCGCCCTCGGCTCGCGCGCACCTCGACCAGCGCGCCGGCGCTCTCCAGCTGATCGCGGATGCGCAGCGCGTTGTCGTTGGCCGCGCCTTCCACGACCACCGCGGGGAAGTTACGCGCAAGCGCGCGCGCCACCTCCGGCGGCAAGCCGAGGATGCGTTCCAGTGCCTTCTGCGCCGGCTCCTTCGCGTTCAAGCGGTAGCCGGTGATCACCACGTCGCTCTGCACGCGTTCGTAGCCCCCGCGGCATTTTTACCACGGGTTCAGATGTCCAAGCGAACGCCAATCTCGATCACCTGGTCCGGCGACAAGCCGTAGTAGAGCGCCGCCGGGCGTGCGTTGCGGTTCATGAACGCGAACAGGCGCTTGCGCCACAGCGCCATCTTCGCCTTGCCCGTGGGCTGCACGATCACGCTGGAGTGGCCGACGAACACGGTCGCTTCGGACGGCACCACGGGCAAGCCCATTTGCGCGCACGTCTCCAGCACACGCCCCACGGTGGGCGACTCCATGAAGCCGTACTTTGCTTCGACGCGGACGAAGCCGTCGCCCAGGTCTTCGACCGTGGTGCGCTCGGTGTCGGACACGCGCGGCACGCGCACCGTCTTCATGGTCAGCAAGATCACGCGCTCGTGCAGGGCGTGGCTGTGGCGCACGTAGTGCACGAGGGTGGGAGGTGCGCCCTTGTCGTCGCGCGCGAGGAACACCGAGGTGCCCTTCACGCGCGCGATGCCCTCCTGCGCGAGCGTGGCGAGGAAGTCCGTGAGCGGCACGTTGAGCGCGATGTGGTGGCGGCGCACCGCCTCGGCGCCGGCGTGCCAGCTGGTGGCGATGGCGACGAAGAAGCCGCCCATCAGCAGCGGGAACCAGCCGCCGTTGCCGATCTTCGCCACGTTGGCGGCCAGAAAGCCGACGTCGATGAACAGGAACATGGACACCAACAAGCCGGTCCACACGTTGCCCCACTGCCGGCGCATCGCCGCGAAGAACAGCACGCTCGTGACCACCATCGTGCCGGTAACCGCGATGCCGTAAGCCGCGCCCAGCGCCGACGAGCTGCGAAAGCCGATCACGAGGCCGATGCACGACACCATCAGCAGCGCGTTGACCTGCGGCACGTAGATGCGCCCCTCCATGTCGCCGGAGGTATGGATGATGGTCATGCGCGGCAGGTAGCCGAGCTGCACGGCCTGTTGCGTGAGCGAGTAGACGCCGCTGATCAGCGCCTGCGCGGCGACCGCCGCAGCGAGCGTGGCGATCGCGACCATCGGCAGCAGCAGGCTCGGCGGCACCAGCTCGAAGAAGATGTTCCCGAGCGTGGCCGACTGGTGCATCAGCACGTACGCGCCTTGGCCCAGGTAGCTCAGCAGCAGGGAAGGGAACACGACCGCGTACCAGGCCAGGCGGATCGGGCGCACGCCGAAGTGGCCGAGGTCCGCGTACAGCGCCTCGCCACCCGTCACGCACAGCACCACGCTGCCGAGCACGGTGAAGCCGTGGCTGCTCTCGAACAGCAAGTGCATGCCGTGGCGCGGGTCGAACGCATGCAAGATGCGCGGCTCGCGGAAGATCCAGGGCACCGCCACGGCGGCGATGCTGAAGAACCACAAGAACACGGCCGGGCCGAACAGCGCACCGATGCGGCCGGTGCCGCGCTTCTGCACCGAGAACAGGCCGATCAGGATCACGATCGAGATCGGCAGCACGAACGGGGTCACGCCGGGGGTGGCCAGCTCGAGGCCTTCGACCGCCGAGAGCACGGAGATGGCAGGCGTGATCATGCCGTCGGCCAGCAGCAGGGCGGCGCCGGCGAGGCCCAGCCAGAGCAGCACACCGTGACGCGCCGACACCGAGCGGCCCTTGCGGCGGGCGAGCGTGAGCAAAGCCAGCACGCCACCTTCGCCGTTGTGATCGGCGCGCAGGATGAACGTCAGGTACTTCACGACGACCGTCAGCACCAAGGCCCAGATCACCAGCGAAACCACGCCGAGAACGTGCGCCTCGCTGGGGCCCACGTGGGCCAGGCTCTCGCGCAACGCGTAGAGCGGCGAGGTGCCGATGTCGCCGTAGACGATGCCGAGCGCGCCCAGGGAGAGCGCGGCCAGCGAGCGGAACGAGCGCGCGTCGTGCTGGTGCGAGTCGCTCGCAGCGTGCTCGCCGCTGGGGGTTACAAGCGATGGAGATGGGACATCCGGAGAGGACAAAACTAGCCTTTCGGGAGCTCGACTCCGACGAGTGCTCGCGCTGAGCATGCGGCTCGTCGTGCGATTGTACGCTCGTCGCGTCGGCTGTGCCCGCGAGCCAAACGGCGTGCCTCGCTGCGCCGGGGTGTTTATGAGCCGCAAGCCCCGCTGTCGACCGAGAAGTGCGCGTGACAGGATGGAAATTGCGGCATGGCAGCCTGCTTTTTCGACTTGTTTCCTTGCGTGCTGTGGCCAAATGTCAGGCTTCGACCCGGAAGGGCTTGCGTCCCCCGCGCGGCTCGGGCTTTCATCTTCCTTCGCGCGCGCCCGTCAAGGCGGGCCGCCCATCGCTGTGATGGCCAGGAGTTCATGCGCAAGCTCAAGTCTCTGTTCGAACTGCGCGATGGTGAGCTCGTGCCGACGTTGCTCATGTCGGCCTACTTTTTCTTGGTCATCACCACCTTCTGGATGCTCAAGCCG
>DASUME010000106.1:0-3674 GCA_036277895.1 Polyangiales bacterium | reverse complement strand
GCCCGCGTGGTCCGCGCGCGCGGGCCACGTCTACCTGGCCTACCCGTCGCGGCAGCTCGCCGCGCGCGTGCGCCTGCTTCACGACTTCCTGCTGCGCTCATTCGCGCAGGTCGGCTGCGTCTGACGCATCGGGCGTGGTGGCGTCCAGGCGAGCGCTCGCGTCGAGCGCCACCTGCGCGGTCGGTGTCTCCATCGTGCCTGCGTCGGGTCGACCCAAACGCAGGTCTGCATCGAGTCCGCCGACGCATCCGGTCCACAGCAGCAACGTGAGCCATCGCTTCATGCAGGGAGTTCTGACTCGTGAGCCGGCTGACGAACAGCGCGATCTCGCATTCTTGGCGGGGACCCCGTCGCTTGGTCCGTGAAGTTTGATGGCGCGCCCAAACGCGCTATCAGCTCGCGGCATGACGTTGGCCAGAGAGGGCTCCGCGGGGGCACGCGAGAGCGGCGCCGCGCTCGCCCTGGTCGCGGTCGCGCTGGGCGCCTTCTTGCTGCACGCGCACTACCTGTTCCGGCTGCCGGTCGACGACGCGGGCATCTCGGTCTCGTATGCGCGCACGTTCGCCGAGGGCCAGGGCTTCCGGCTCACGCCCGAGTCCGCGATCGCCGAGGGCTTCAGCAACCCGAGCTGGACGTTGTTGCTCGCGCTGATCGAGTGGCTCGGCGGCGACAGCCTGACCTGGCTGCGCCCGCTCGGGCTCTGGTTCGCGGCCGCAGGCCTGGTGCTGATCGCGCTCTGGGGACCGATCGCCGAGCGCCGCGCGCTGCAGCTCGAGGACGCGCTCGCGCCGCTGCTCGCCGCCGCACATCCGAGCTTCGTGCACTGGGTGCAAGGCGGGCTCGAGATGAGCCTGCAGGTGTTCGCGATCGGCGCCGTCGGGGTGTTCGCGCTCGGCGAGCACGATCGTTGGCGCGCGAACCTGCTCGGTGCCTCGGCCGCGCTGCTGATCCTCACGCGTCCCGAGGCGCCGATCTACGCGGTGGCAGCCGGTCTCGGCTGGCTCGGCATGCTGATCGTCGCGCGCCGCCTTCCCGGCAAGCTGGAGCTGCGCGCGCTGACGGTCGCCGCGCTGCCCGTGCTCGCGTATGTCCTGGTGCGCCGTTGGTACTTCGGCTTCTGGCTGCCGAACACCTACTACGCCAAGCACAGCTGGGACTTCGGCGCCGAGCTGTACCTGACCGGCTTCTACGAGACCTACAAGCCGCTCTGGCACGCGGTGTTCTACGCGACGCCGCTGGCGCTGCTCGGCCACGCGCGAACGCGTGTACGTGCACTGGTGGCGATCGCGAGCCTGGCGGCGCTGACCTACTTCGCCTGGTACGCGCGCGGCGACTGGATGCGCGAGTGGCGGTTTTTGGCGGTGGTGGCGCCGTTTCAGGGTGCGGTGCTGGGGGCGGCCGTGAGTGCGCTGCGCGACCGTGTGCCGCTACCGCTCAGCGCGCTGGCGACGCTCGCGCTGTTGTGGGAGCTCGTGCCGTCCGAGCTCGCGCGCAGCGAGTGGGTCAAGGCGCAGGGCGCGGACGTGCCGGTCGCGCTCGGCCGCGGCGTTCCCTACCAACCCGCAGCGCAGGCCGCGCTCGATCACGGCATCGTGCACGCGAGCGCGATCGCGAGCGACATGGGCATCGCCGGCATAGGCCTGCGCAACTTCGAGCTGTGGGACTTCGCCGGGCTCACCGATCCCGCCACGTCGCGCCAGTTCGATCACCTCGGTGGCCTGCACTTCCCCCAGTTCGACGACTTCGTCGAGCACGAGGGTCCACCCTCGATGGCGTTCACCTGGGGGCCGGGCGCGTTCTTCCGGCACCGGCCCGCGGCGCGGCACTATGTCGAGTTCGCCCCCAACTACTTCATCTTCCGCGGGCTCGGTCCCGACACGGATCCACGCTGCCCGGGCGGCAAACCTGCGGTGCTCGCGGAGACGCCGGCGCAGCTGCTGGCCAGCATCGCGCGCGAGGCCGAGTCCGATCCCGTGCGCGCGCTCGCACGCTGGCGCTGCGCGTACACCTACAAACACGACGCCGAGCTACCGCCGATCGCCGAGCGCACGCGCCTGGCGCAAGAGATCGCTGCGCGCGCGCAGGGCAAGCCGGCCGAGCGCCGGCTGCGCATGTACTCGCTCTGCGCGACGGTGAGTCTGCAGGACGGCAGCGTCTCCGTGCCGTGTCGCCGCAAGGCCGAGGCCCTGCGCACGAAGCTGTTCGGCGAGAAGCTCTAGCGCTTCGCGGCAGCCGCCGCGGCGCGCTCGATGCCTTCGGTGATCAGAGCCGACGCGACTTGCACGTCGCCCCAGCCGAGCACCTTCACCCACTTGGTCTTCTCGAGATCCTTGTAATGCGTGAAGAAGTGCTCGATCTGCTGGAGCGTGATCTCCGGCAGGTCGGTGTAGTTCACGATCTTCTCGTAGCGGCGCGTGAGCCGGGTGACAGGGACCGCGATGATCTTCTCGTCGCCGCCGGCCTCGTCCTGCATCTTCAGCACGCCCACCGGGCGCACCGCGATCACGGCACCGGGCACGATCGCACGCTGGTTCGCGATCAGCACGTCACAGGGATCGCCGTCGTCCGACAGCGTGTGCGGGATGAAGCCGTAATTGCCCGGGTAGCGCATCGAGGTGTACAGGAAGCGATCGACGATCAGCGTACCGGACGCCTTGTCCATCTCGTACTTGATCGGCTCTCCGCCCACCGGGACTTCGACCACGACGTTGACTTCATTGGGTGGGTCTCTGCCGATCGAAATGGCGTCCAAACGCATGCAAACTGCTCCTTCAGGGTGCGCCGAGGTTCCAGCGCGCTGGCCGAGTATAGCCGCAGCGCGTCGAGGCTCACGGACGAAGAAATGCTCGCGCGCCGGCGGGGTTGATATGCTGTGTCGCTGCCATGTCCGTCGCTCGCATTTCAAACGACCGAACCTTGCTCGCCGCTGATGGGACCACGATCGCCTACGGCGTGCAGGGCTCGGGTCCAGCCATCGTCCTCACCAACGGGCTGGCGACCACCAGTTACTTCTGGAAGTACCTCGCGCCACATTGGGCCGCGCGCCATACCGTGATCACCTGGGACATGCCCGGGCACGGGCGGTCCGGCCCTGCGCGCAGCGATGCTACCGCCGCGATCGAGGGCATGCCGGCGATCATCGAGCGCGTGATGCTGGCGGCCGGGGTCGAGCGCGCCGTGCAGATCGGCTGGTCGGTAGGCTGCCAGGTGGTGCTCGAGCTGTACCGCCAGCGCGCCGCGCGCTGCCAGGCGCTGGTGCTGCTGTTCGGCCCGGCGGCCCATGCGCTGCGTGGCACCCGGCTGCCGCTGTCGGGAGGCATCCTCGACACGATGCTGCGCGGACCGGGCGGGGTCACGTTCGCCCGCGTGCTGCTGACGGGGGCCCAGCTCGCACGTCTACCCGGCATCGTGGGCATCATTCGGCGGCTCGGCCTGGTGGGCTCCGCGTCGGACGAAGACGTGCGCGGCCTGATCCGCGAGATGATGGACATCCACACCCCGAGCGCACGCAAGCTCGCCTGCTCCGCCGAAGATCACTCGGGCCTGGACGTGCTCAAGCGCCTGGCCGTGCCGCTGTTGATCATGGCCGGCGATCGCGATCCGTTCGCGCCCCCGGCCGAGATCGGCGAGCGTATGCACGAGCTCGCCAAGGGCAGCGAGTACGTGCGGCTGCC
>DASUME010000105.1:0-7340 GCA_036277895.1 Polyangiales bacterium | reverse complement strand
TGCTGGTGCGCTCGATCAACGCCAGCGAACGAAGCACCGAGGCATCGGCGGTCAGCGCCGGGTCCTTGAGCAGGCTCTTCACCGTCATCCCGATCGCGTTCACCGGGCTCTGGAGATCGTGGGAGACCACGGCGAGCAGGTCGTCGCGCACCGCGATCGCACGCTGGGCCTCCTCGTACAGCCGCGCGTTGTCGATCGCGCCGCTGGCGCGCTGCGCGAGCTCGCTCAGCAGCTGCGCATCGAAGGCGGCGCGGGTGCTCGTGCAGTGCACGAAGCTGAGCACGCCGATCAGCTGCCCGCGCGCGTGCAGCGGCAGCGCGATGTACACGCTCGCGGCGAGCTCGCGCATCAGCGACGGCTCGCTCTCGTCGTCGGGTTCGCTGGCCAGGTTCGAGACGAGCTGCAGCTGCCCGGTGCGCACCACTTCCCGCGCGCCGTGCGTGCGGTGCAGCCAGGCGCCCCAGTCCGGAGTCAGCGCGCGGATGCGGCGCTCCACCGCGCCGTCGACGTGGGCCACGACCAGCTCCTCGAGCTGAGGGCGCGTGTGCTCCGGTGCGCTCGCGAGGCCCCGTCCGAGCAGCTGCACCACGCACGCGTCCGCCAGCGCCGGCACCATCAGCCTGGTCACGCGCTGCAGCGTCTCGCGCAGCTCGAGCGGCGCCGTCAGCCACGAGCTAGCCTCGCCGAGCAGACTGATTCGGACCAGCGCGCGCCGTTCAGCTTCATCCTTCGACGTGCCCTGCTCGATATTCATGGGGAGGCGCTAGAGCTACTGTCGTCACCACCTCGCCTTGGTCAAGCTGCTTTTTAGCTCGATGTGGTTACTCCGGTGGCACGTCGCGCGAGAACCGACAGCGCGGTTCGGTCAGCTCCAACACGGCGGTCAGGGAGCCGTGCGCGCCGTCGACGATCGGCGGCATGACGTTCAGCTCGCGCACGCTGATCCAGCCGTGCACCAGCGCGCTGGAGAGCGGGAAGCCGAGTGGACCCAGGCTGGCGGGCGCGGTCGCGAGCCGGCCGTGTCCGAGCCGCGCGTCGCGCAGCTGGTGGTCCGCGAAGAAGGCCTGCAGATCGTGCGCCTCGGCGCGGCTGCCGAGCTGGCCGAGCCAGACGCTACGCGGAGCACTGTGCAGGCGGCGCGCGGCGTCGATCATGCGGGCGCGCACGTCGAGCTCGGCGTAGGCCGCGATCGCGGGCAGCTCCAGCGTGACCACGCGGGCCTGGCACCGTCCGGCGCGGACCAGCATGCTCGCATGCCCGCGCAGGGTCTCGCGCTGCGGGACCGCGAGCGCGGCCTGAACCAGCAGCAGCGCGC
Source organism: Polyangiales bacterium (assembly GCA_036277895.1). GTDB lineage: Bacteria > Myxococcota_A > Polyangia > Polyangiales > DASUME01 > DASUME01. The sequence continues at coordinate 6,025 of DASUME010000105.1, read as the reverse complement.
GCAGGTCGCTGCTGCGTGCGACGCGGTAGGTGTCGAAGCTCGCCTGGCCGAGGTCGCTGCGCAGGCCCGTGAGCGCCACGGCGTCGGGGCGCTCTCGGGCGAGCCACGCAGCCAGCGTGTCGCTGCTGAGCTCGGCGCCGTTCAGGTGCAGGCTGGCCACGCGCAGCAGCGGTCCGCTCTGCGGCGTGGGCTTGGTGGCGCGATAGAACGGCCACAGCGGTAGCGCGAACAGCACCGCCACACCCGCGAGGGCTGCGGCGGCGACGAAGTAGCGCCGCACCAGGGCAAAGACCACGCCCGCGAGCGCCAGCAGCGCGAGGTGGAAGCCGAGCTCGCGCACCAGCGCGCCGAGGTACAACCACGGCTCCAGCAGCCCGAGCGCCCACACGGCCAGCAGCGCGCCCGGCAGCGGCAGCTGGGCGCGCAAGAGCTGAGACCAGCGTCGCTTCTTCTTCGCCCGGGCCACTCTCCCAGAGGGTAGCGCTCTTGGGGGCCGCGCAGCGAACTAGCGCTGGAGCGCGGCCTCGGCGCTGGCCTGCAGCAGCTTGATCAGGCGCTTGGCGACGCGCGCGGGGTCCTCGATCGGGCTGCCTTCGGAGAGCAGGGCCTGGTCGTAGACCAGCTCGATCGCCTCGTCGACGTCGCTGCTCTGCTCGTGCAGCTTGGCCAGGGTGGTGATCAGCGGGTGCTTGGTGTTGATCTCCAGGATGCGCTTCTGCGAGGGCGCCTGGGCTCCCTGCTGCGCGCGCAGCAAGCGCTCGATGTAGGGATCGAGGCCGCCGTCCGGGATCACGAGGCAGCTCGGCGAGTCGGTCAGACGATCGGAGACGCGCACCTCGGAGACCTGCTCGGCGAGCACCTTCTTGAATTGCTCCAGCAGGGCGTCGCTGAGCGGCTTCTGCTCGGCCTCCTTGGCCTTCTCCTCGTCCGTTTTGGGCTCGTCGAGATCGAGCTTCTCGTCCGCGGCCGAGCGCAGCGGCTTGCCCTCGAACTCCGCGAGGCTGCGCACCGCCCAGTCGTCGACCGTGTCGACCATGTAGAGCACCTCGTAGCCGCGCGCCTTGAGCGACTCGATGTGCGGCGACGACTTCACGGTGCGCAGGTTCGGGCCGTAGAGGTAGTAGATCGCCTTCTGCTCCTCGGGCATGCGCGCGACGTAGTCCGCGAGCGAGGTGAACTCTTCCTTGCTGCTCTCGTAGCGCAGCAGCTTGCTCAGGCGGTCCTTGTACTCCGGGTCGAAGTGCAGGCCTTCCTTGAGCACGGGGCCGTAGTTCTTCCAGAGCTCCTTGTAGTCCTCGGGGCGATCGCGCGCGACTTCATCGAGCAGGTCGAGCACTTGCTTGACGACCTGCTTGCGGATGATGCGAACGAGCTTGGAGTCCTGCAGGATCTCGCGCGAGACGTTGAGCGGGAGATCCTCGGAGTCCACCACGCCGCGCACGAAGCGCAGCCAGCGCGGCAAGAGCTCCTTGCAGTCGTCCATGATGAACACGCGCTTGACGTGCAGCCGCACGCCGTGGCGTTCCTCGGGCGAGAACAGATCGAACGGCGGGCGCTTGGGGATGAACACCAGGCCCGTGAACTCTTGCGAGCCCTCGACGCGGAAGTGCTTGCGCGCGAGCGGCGGCTCCCAGTCGTGCGTGAGGTGCTTGTAGAACTCCTGGTACTGCTCGTCCGTGATCTCCTTGGCCGGCCGCGTCCAGAGTGCGCTCGCCTGGTTGATGCGCTCAAAGGTCTGCGCGCCGTCTTTCTCCTGTGCGAGCTCGATCGGGTAGCTGACGTAGTCCGAGTAGCGCGTGACCAGCTCGCGGACCTTCCACGCGGACAGCAGGTCCTTGTGCTCTTCTTTGAGGTGCAGCACCACGGCGGTGCCACGCTCGGTGCGCTCGCTGGGCTCGATCGTGAAGCCCGTCTTGGCGTCCGACTCCCAGCGGTGGCCCTTGTCCGTGCCGCGCTTGCGCGTGAGCACCGTGACCTTGTCCGCGACCAGGTACGCGCTGTAGAAGCCGACGCCGAACTGGCCGATCAGGCTGACGTCCTTCTTCTCCTTCAGCTGCGACAAGAACTCCTTGGAGCCCGAGTGCGCGATGGTGCCGAGGTTCTTGATCAGCTCGGCCTCGTCCATGCCGATGCCGTTGTCCTCGATCACGAGCGTGCGCTCCGCTTCGTTCGGGATCAGCCGAATACGCAGCGGGTCACTGGAGTCGCTGGGCGCCGTGAGCGCGAGGAAGCGTTCCTTGTCGAGCGCGTCCGAGGCGTTCGAGAGCAGCTCGCGAAGGAAGACCTCCGGGTGGCTGTACAAGGAGTTGATGACGAGGCTGAGGACCTCGCTGACTTGGGCTTGGAAGGAGTGCTGGGTCATGGCTCCGCGCGGAATCTGGTCACTCAGCGCCGGCTGTCAACCACTTGGAGAAAAGACCGGGCAGGGGCAGGGGCAGGGGCACGGGCACCAGAGGGCGTGGGCTGCCCCTGCCACGAACCGCGAAGCGGAAGGTGCCCCTGCGCCTGCCCGGTCTCAGGCGCCGTTGGTGTTGGTGCGGGGCTGGTAGGCCACCCGCGCCGGCAGCCAGTGCTTCAAGGTCGCGTCGAGGGCGGCCAGGGTGACGGGCTTGGGCATGTAGTCGTCCATGCCCGCGGCCAGGCAGCGCTCGCGGTCGCCCTGCATCGCGTTGGCCGTCATCGCGATGATCGGGGTGTGCTTGGCCTCGCCCTCGTACTCGCGGATGCGGGCGGAGGCGTGGAAGCCGTCCAGCACCGGCATCTGGCAGTCCATCAGCACGATGTCGAAGTCGCCGTGCTTGAGGGCCTCGATCGCGAGCGCGCCGTTGTCGGCCACCTCGGCGTCGCAGCCCAGCATCTCCAGGCTGCGCACGGCGACCTTCTGGTTCACCAGGTTGTCCTCGGCGACCAGCACGCGCGCGCGCAGCTTGCCGTTCGTGGCGGGCGCGTCGCCCACCACCTTGCGGCGTACGCCGGGGCGGGTGGTGACCCCGAGCAGCTGCCCGAAGCCCTCGTACACCAGGCCGCGGCGCAGCGGCCGCGTCAGCGTCAGCGCCGCGCCGGCCTCGCGCGCGGTGTCGCTGACGCTGCGGTGGCTCATGCCGCACAGCACCGCCACCGGTACGTTGCGCGACAACGCCACCGCCTCGCGCACCGCGGTCTCCGCGTCGCTCTCCTTGCTGCCGAGCGGCAGCTCCACGATCAGCAGATCGTAGCCGCCCTGATCGCGCAGCCTGCGCTCGGCGTCGCTGCGGCTGTGCGCCACCTCGATGTGGGCGCCGAACGGCGCCAGCTCGTGCTGCAGCACATCGCGCGTCAGCGTGTGCAGCGGCAACGCCAGCATGCGCGCGCCACTCAGCGCGCGCGGCAAGAAGAAGCTGCCCGTGGTGTGATCGGGCGCGGTGCCGAAGCGCGCGGTGAACGAGAACGTGCTGCCCTCGCCGGGTGCACTCTCCACCAGCATGTGCCCGCCCATCAGCTCCACGATCTGGCGCGAGATCGTGAGCCCCAGGCCCGTGCCGCCGAATTCGCGCGCGATCGCGGCGTTCGCCTGCCCGAACTCCTGGAACAGGTTCTTCTGCTGGTCGCGCGAGATGCCCACGCCGGTGTCGCTGACGTCGAAGCGGATGTACGCGGTGTCGCGATCGTGCCCGACCACCGTCACCCGCAGCACCACGTGGCCGCGCGGCGTGAAGCGGATCGCGTTGCCGAGCAGGTTCGTGATCACCTGACGCAGCCGCCCGCGGTCGCCGAGCACCCGATCGGGCACGCGCGCGTCGATCAGCGACGCGATCTCCAGCTGCTTGTCGTGCGCACGCACGCTGAGCAGCTCGACGATCTCCTCCAGCAGCGTGCGCAGCGGGAACACCGCGCGCCCGAGCTCCATCTTGCCCGCCTCGATCTTGGTGTAGTCGAGCACGTCGTCGAGGATCGAGAGCAGCGCCTCGCCGGAGTTGCGGATGATCGATGTGTACTCGCGCTGCTCGGGCGAGAGCTTGGTCTGCAGCATGACGTTGGTCATGCCGATCACGCCGTTCATCGGCGTGCGGATCTGGTGGCTCATGGTGGCCAGGAAGCGGCCCTTGGTGCCGGCGTTCGCGAGCGCGTTGCGGTGTGCGTCGTCGAGCTCACGCTGCAGCTGCTTGAGCCCGGTCACGTCGCGCACGATCGCGATCACCTCGTGCTCGCCCGCCTTCACCATGCGCGTCTCGTAGTCGAGCTCGCCCGCGCGGTGCTCGAACGTGACCACCTCGGCGGTCTCGATCGCCTCGTTGATGCACTCGATCGCCTCGCCCGCGACCTCGCGTGGCAGGACCTCGGAGATGTGACGCGTGGGCTCCTCGTCGAGGCTGGGCAGGCTGCCGCGCGGCACCTGGTAGCCGAGCACCGCGCCGGCGCGATCGATGCGGTAGATGGTGTCGGGCAGCGAGTCCAGCAGCATCTTGCTCTGGTCCTGCGTGTACAGCAGCTCGGTCTGCGCGACGCGGCGCTTGTTCAGCCGCTCGCGCAGCCGCGCGCTCAGGTCGTGGATGCGCCCGAGTACCACGCCGCACGCGACCGCGACCGAGGTGGACAACATCAAGCCGGGGAACGACGCGCCCACCGGCACACCGTGGTAGTACCAGGCCAGCGCGAGCGGCAGCGCGGTGTACAGCGCCATGCCCACACCCGCGCGCTGCCCGAGCAGGTACCCCGCGAGCGCGACCGGCGGCAGCCACACGGCACTGGCCAGCCCGAGCGTGGTGGGCTCGAGGCAGAGCCCCGTGTACAGCCCGGCCACGGCAAGCACCAGAGCGGTGTGCCAATGCGTGATCTCCCCTTGGCTCTTGCGTCCCCGGCGCATTCCCTTGCGCACTCTAGATCACTGCCTGCACCCGATCCTAGAGATCAACCGTGAGGGCACGCCGTAACAGCTCGCGCGGATAGCCCATCGACAGGCGCGCGTTGAGCTCGGAGCGGGGCTGGAACCCGCCGGCGTAGCGGAATGCGTCGATCCCGAAGGGCCCGAAGTAGCGCGCTTCTCGCAGCGCCGCCGCGACCCGCTGCGTGCTCTCGGCGAGGGCCGCGGCTTCCTCCGCGCGCAAAGTACCGGCAGGGAGCGACTCCGAGCCGAGCCAGCTGCCCTGGGCATCGCAGCGCTGGAGACGCGGCTCCGCCAACAGCAAGCCACCACTCGGGGTGAGATAGCCGTGCTGGCTCAGCTCGAGCTCGACCGCCAACCAGGGCTCCAGCTGCAGGCCCTCACCGCGCGCGAAGCTGCGGCGTGCGAAGCCCTCGCTGGGGGCGTCGAGCCTGCCGTCGCGCAGCGGACGGCGCTCGCGCCCGGCGAAGCCGAAGTCGCGCTTGAGCAACATCGTCGCCGGGCGAGGCGCCGCGCGTAGCTCATCCATGCTGCGCACGTAGCGCGCACCGGGCAGCGTCTGGCCGAGCGCGGCGCAGAACGAGCGTGCATTGACCGTTCGCAGCACCTGCCACGAAGGCGCGGCCGGCACGGGCAGCCCCGCGGCGCGGATGCGCGCGAGTGCGGATGGCGTCGGGCAATACGCTACCGCGCGCGTGCACGCGCTCGCGTCGTCAGCGCCGATCACACGATCATCGGCGGCCAAGAACGCAACGCGCGACCGCAGCGCGGCGATCCGGGCCAGCATCGCGGGCGACGAGCGATGGCGCGCGTCCGCGAGCTCGAGCTCGGCGTCGAGGTTGAGCACGAACGCGATCACGTCGGCTGCCAGGCCTCGAGTGCGTCGAGGAACGCGTCGTCGAGCCCAGCGGCCCGGCGTGTCGCGCGCGCGAGCGGACGGCCGCGCATCACCATCGGCGACAGCGGCGCCGGCAGCGCGGCACACCAGCGCGCGAAGTCGAGCCCGCCGGAGAGCGTGCGAAACCAGTGCGCCGCGAACGCCACGTGCGCCCGCTCCTCGTCTCCCACCAGCGCCTGCAGCGCGCAGGCTCCCTCGTCGCCGGCCTCGGTGAACAGCGCACAGTAGCGTTCGCTGTGATCGAGGTTGCCGGCCTCGAAGCCGAG
>DASUME010000104.1:0-8543 GCA_036277895.1 Polyangiales bacterium | reverse complement strand
TCAGCAGCGACAGGTCCTCGTGTGTCACGCGCTCCGGCTCCACCGCCGAGTCGCGCCGATTCAGGAACCCGTTGGAGCCCGCGCTCTCGCTCGCGCTCGCGGTCGAGAACAACGTGCCGCCGACGGCGACTCCGGCCGCGACCAGCGAAGGCCGCAGGTCCTCCGGCAGCACGACCACCTGCTCCTCGAGCAGCGAGTCGTCCGCGCGCGGACGCAGCCGCAAGCGCGCGAGCGCCGCCACCGCGTCGGGATCCGCCGGGGCGATCGCGATCACCTTCTTCCAGGCATCGGTCGCCTCGTAGCGGTTCTTGAGCCCAAACTCCCAGGTCTCCGCGGCCTGCTTGAGCAGCTCGCGCTTCTCCTCGGGCTTGAGCACGAACAGCTCGCGGTCGATCGCGATCAACAGCTCGTCGTGGCGGTCGGCTTGCTTCAGGCACTGGCGCAGGCGCCGCGAGGCCTCGCCGTCCTTCGGGCGCAGCCGCACCAGCTGCTCGTAGGCATCCGCCGCGCGCGACGGTGACTGGAGCTCGCGCTCGCAAAGCGCGCCGAGGCGCTGCAGCGCCGCGCTCGAGCTGTTGCTGTCGATCGCGATGTCCGCCGCGTGCTGAAGGTGCTTGGCGAGCGCCTCCCAGTTCTGGCTGAGCGCGGCCACGCGCGAGAGCTCGTCGAGCAAGCCCTCGTCGCTCGGCATCAGCGCCGACGCACGCTCCAGCGCGCGGAAGGCCGCCAGCGGCTCCTGCAGATCCTGCTCGTGGATCTTGGCGGCACGGGCCAGCCACGTGGACGCGATCTGCGGCGCGCGCGGATACTCCGGCGCCAGCGCCTCGTACACCCCCGCCAGCTCGGCCACCAGGCCGCGTCCGCTGACCGGCGGCTGTTCGGCGTCGAGCGCGCGCACGCGCTTCTCGATCGCGAGCAGCGGCTCCGTGCTGTCGCCCGCGAGCGCGACTACACGGGAGAGGTACCCGGTCGCGCGCGCGGTGTCCTCGAGCTCGTGCTGCGCCAGCGCGCAGGCATCGAGCAGCGCCTCCAGGCGCGACTCCCGGCTGGCGTTGGACTGGGTGCGGCGCTCGTACGCGCCGAGCAGCTCTTCGCGGCGACCGGTCGCGACCGCGAGCCGCTTGGCCTCGCCGTAGGTGCTGTCGTTGGAGGGGTCGAGCTGGAACGCCAGCCACACGCGCTCGAACGCGTTCGCGGGTTCCTTGGCCTCGTGCTCCAGCAGGCGGCCGTGCCGCATCAACAGCTCGATGCGCGTGTCCGTGCGGTCTGCCTTGCGCACGATCGTGTCGTACACCTGGCCCAGGCGCGTCCAGGCGTTGGCCTTGCCGCTCAGGCGCTCGGCCTCGCTCAACAGCTCGCGGTTGTCGAGCTGCTTGGCCAGCGCACGCAGCGTGGCCTCGAGCGCACGATCGAACGCGCCGAGCTCCTGCTCGAAGGTGCGCGCGGCGTCCGTCCAGCGCCGCTGCTCGATCTCGAGCGTCTCGGCGCGCTGCGCCAGGCCCACGTAGAGCGCGGACAGCTGCTCGCCGCGCTGCGCTTGCTTGGTGACCTCGCGCAGCAGGCGCTCGGCGGTGGCGTCGTCGTGATCGACCACGCGCGGCACGAGCCGGGTCCAGGCGCCGTCCCAGTCGTCGATCTCCATCGCGACGCGCGCGGCGCGCAGCGTGAATTCGCCGGACTCCTCGTCCGCGATCGCAAGATCGGCGAGCCGATCGAGCGCGCTGATCAGGTCGCGCTTCTTGCCGGTCTGCGCGAGCAGCGGCAACAGCCGCATGTACGGCGTGGGGTTCTCGGGCTCGAGCGAGGTCCAGGCGTGCAGCACGCGCACCGCCGCGGGCAGGTCCTCGAGCTCTTGCTCGTAGATGTCGATCAGCTCGACCGCCAGCTCCACGCGCGCGGGCTGCGACGGCGCGAGCTTGATCAGGCGCTCCTGCGCGCTCGCGCGCCGCTTGATGTCACCGGTGGTCTTGCACAGCTCGATCAGCTTGCGCAGCGCGGTGGCGTCGTCGGCGTTGAGCTCGCTGAGGATGCGCTCCAGCTCCGCCTTGGCGGCCTCCGGATCGCGCAGCTGCTCGGCGAGCAGGCTGGCGCGCTCGAAGCGCAGCACACGGGCTTCGTCGGGGCCGCTCTTGCGCGCGAGCTCGTCGAGCCGACGCGACAGCTCCGACGGCCGCTCGGCCGCGCGCAGCAGCACCACCAACGCCGACAAAGCGCCGAGGTCCTGCGTGAGCGCGTGCTGCGCCTCGCGCGCGGTGATCGCACCGGCAAGGTCGCCGCGCGCCTCGCGCGTGAGCGCCAGGTGATCGAACACCAGCGACGCGTTCGTGCGATCGCGGCTGCTGTTGGCGATGCCCCAGAGCAGCTCGTCGAGCTCCTGGCCACGGCCCGCCTGCTCGTACGCCGGCGCGGCCTGCTGCCACAAGCTGGCGTCCTGGGGCGCGCGTACGATCGCTTCGCCGAACGAGTCGGAGGCGCGCTGTGCGTCGCCGAGCTTGTCGAACGCCACCTGGGCGATGCGCGCGTGCAGCGGTCCTCGCTGCGCCGCGGGCACCTGCTCCAGCTGCGCCGTCAGCGCGTCGACCAGCGCGCGAAACTCGCCGCGGCGCTCCAGCACGCGCACCAGTGCGTTGAGCGGCTCCGGCTTGCTCGGCGCGAGCACACGCCAGCGCTCGAGCGCGTACTGGGCGCGCTCGTCGTCGTGCAGCTTGTCTTCGTAGATCTGCGCCAGCGTGGCCAGCAGCACCGGCTGCTCGTTGGGCTGCGCGTGCTCGGCGCGCAGCTCGTACATGTTGGCCGCCTCCGCGTAGCGCCCGGCGCCCGCGTACAGCCCCGACAGCACCACCGCGTCGTCGACGTTGCCCGGATCGAGCTGCGCGGCCGCGGCGTACGCGAGCAGCGCCTGCTCGTGGTCGCTGCGCTTCTCGCGCTGCAGCGCGCCGAGCTCACGGTAGAGCTCTGCGCGCGCTTGTTCCGCGCCGTGCCCGTCGGCGCGCGCCTTGAGCAGCTCGGCCAGCTCGTTCCAGTTTTGCGCGCGGCGCAACGACGTGCGCAGCTTGGCGAACGCCTCGGCGTCATCGGGCTCGAGCGCGAGCAGCGCGCGCAGGTTGCGCACCGCGCCGTCCTGGTCGCCCAGCTTGCTCTCGCTGAGCAACACGGCCTCGCGCAGCCGGCCGGCGCGTGATTCCTTGCCGAAGCTCGGCTCGCCGGCGAGCTGCTCGCACAGGTCGCGCAGCTTCTTGAAGTCGCGCGACAGGCGGTAGTGCTCCTCCATCGCATTGGTGGCGTCGGCGTCGAAGATGCCGCGTGACAGGAGCGCCTCGGCGACCTCGGCAGCGCCGCGGCGGTCGCGGAAGCGCAGCCGCTTGGACAGCTCGGTGCGCAGGCCGCGCAGCTCGGTGACCGCGGGATCCTCGGCCGGCGAGACGTGCGTGACCTCGCTCTCGACGATGTCGGCGTCGCCCACGTCTTCGCCCTGCGGCGCGAAGATCAGGCTGCCATCGTCGCCCGTGAGCTTGCTGAGCTCGGCCAGTGTCAGCGGCTGGGCGCGCGGCTGCGTCTGCTCCGCGAACGGATCCGCGTCGTCGTCGAGGCTCGGCGGCGTGTACGGCTCGCTGCGCTTGGGCAGGGGCGGCGGCGAGCTGCTGTGGCGCGGCGCTTCCTGCGCTTCGCGCGGCAGCTCGGGGGTCTCGCTCCAGCGCGAGTGCAAGGCAGCGGGCGCGCTCGTGGGGCTCGGTTCTTCCTGCGCGGGCGCGGGCGCGACGGCGGTCACACCCTCGTGCTTCGCGGACGCAGCCTCACGCGCCGTGAGCTCGCGGATGGTCTCGCTGCCGCCCGCGCTGTCCGGCTCGAGCGAGGAGGCCAGGTCGCTGATCGGCGCGGGCTCGATCGAGGGCTGCGAGTCACGCCCGCGCGGGGCCTTGCTCTTCTTCTTGCCCTCCGGCGCCTTGCTCTTGCGCGGGGCCTTGCTCTTGCGCACCGAAGCGGTGGGCTCGCTCTCGGGCCGCTTCTCTTCCGCGGGCTGTTCGTCTCTACGATCGAGCAACGCGAGGTCCGCAAGCGGATCGCGCGCGTCGTTCTTGCCGAGCGCGTCGATCGCCGCGAGCTCCTCCGCGAAGTCCGCTTCCCCGGCAGCTGGCCTGGCGATCACCGCAGGCTCGGGCTCGTCGAGCAGCAGCTCCGCGCTCAGCAGCTCCTCGGCGTCGGGCGGCGGAGGCCGCACGCTCTGCTTCGCGAGCGCCTCGGCCTCGCTGTCACCGCGCGAGAGCAGCGGCTCCAGGCAAATCCGCGCGTCGGGCAGCTGCCCCACGGCGATGTACGCGCGCGCCATCTTGATGCGCAGCGAGCGCGACAGCGCCGGATCGCGCCCGGCGCGGATCGCCGCCAGCCAGCGCGGCGCGAGCGCGTCGCCGCGCTTCATGCGCGGCGCCACCTCTTCGAGCAACGACAGCGACTCTTCGTGATCGGGCGACGCGTCGAGCGCCGCCTCCAGGTAGACGAGCGCGTAGTCGTCGCTGACCTCGCTCGCCATGCCCACCAGCAGATCCGCGGCGCCATCGCGCTTGATCTCGGCGTCCTGCGGGTCCCCCGAACGATCGGCGTCGTCGAGCAGCATGGTGGCGAGCTGGTGGCGCAGCTGCAGATCGTCCGGCGATGCCTCGATCGCCTCCAGCAGCGAGTTGACGGCCTCTTCGTGATCGCCGAGGCGATCGCGCTGCAGCTCGGCCAGCTCCGCATAGGCGGCCGCGCGCTTGGCGCCCGCCGGCAGCGACTCCGCTTCTTGCCCGAGCAGCTCCGCGACGTCGGACCAGGCGCCCGCCTCCGCGTAGATGTTGCGCGCCGCGGCGATCGCGGGCCGCTGCGCGGCGTCGAAGTCGAGCGCGCTGCGGTAGTGCGCCAGCGCGCGCTCACTCTGGCCGAGCTGGTCGCGGTAGAGGTTGCCGAGCTCGAAGTGCAGCCGCCCCAGCTCGACGGGGTCGACGTCCGCCTCGCTGGCCGCGCGTGCGTGGTGCTCGAGTGCCTCCGCCCAGACCGAGAAACTACCGGTCGACTCGCAGTGCTTGCGCAGCTCGTCGAGCACGGCGAAATCCAGCGGATTCTGCCGCAGTTGTGTCATCAGATGTCGCACGTTCGCATCCATCGAGTCGCGCACGTTATCACCCGTGCAGGGCTTCCGAAAGGGCAGAGGAAGCCTCGCGTGAGCGAGCTACGTCGCGTGAAAAAGGATAAGTTCAGCGGAGCTTTGCACCTGCGAGCTCCGATTCGTGACCCGCACGACAAGCCATTCGCGTGTCATTCGCGCAGCTGGCCCGCGGGTGTTCGTACGGCAGTGAACGTCCGGCCATCGACCGGCTTACGCTGACGGTAGCCGCCTTGCGGCGTGTAGTAGGTACGGATCTCCGGCTCGATCACGGTCCACGCCAGCAGCACCTCGGAGTTGCCTTCGAGGTAGGAGGGGAACACGGTGAGCCCGATGCTGAGGTCCTTCACTTCGGCGCCGAGCGCTTCGACCCCTTTGAGCTCCTCGGACAGCGTTTCGTAGAGCCCCGCGGCCAGGGCGCGGCCCTGCTCGGGGTCGCTCGCGTGCCACGCAGCGAGCACCGGGTCCGCCATCCAAGGAGTGCCAGGCGGCGTGGGCGTGAGGCTGTCTGCCGAGCTGCCGTCGCCGCTGGACCGCAGGTGCACGCTCAGCTGCATCATGCGTTCGAGCCGTGGGCGAACGCGCGAAAGTAGAGAGTTGGCTTGCGCCAGCGTGAAGTGTCGCTTCGGCACCAGGCCGGCATACCCGCTATCGCCGCAAAGGGCAATTACGATCGGTGCCCGGTCACAGCCGGCTGCGGGAGCTCTCGCCAGGAGCTACCTTCGCGAAATGACCGAGCCGGATCCGATCGCACGCTTTCGCCACGCCTACGAAGAGGCGCGCGCCACGGAGACGTTCGATGTCGCACGTGCGGCCCTGGCCACGGCCGATACGCGGGGACGGCCCTCGCTGCGCTTCGTTCTCGTGAAGGAATTCGATGCGCGCGGGCTGTGTGTGTTCACCAACCTCGAGAGCCGTAAGGCGCGCGAGATGGCTGCGAACCCGTTCGCAGCGCTGACGTTCCACTGGCACAGCACGGGCGTGCAGGTGCGCTTCGAGGGCCCGATCGCACCCGTCTCGGCGAGCGAGTCTGACGCTTACTTTGCGAGCCGTCCGCGTGGCAGTCAGATCGGCGCATGGGCGAGCCATCAGAGCCAGCCGGTGGCGAGCCGCGAGGTGTTGGAGGCGCGGGTAGCCGAGCTCGGCCGCGAGTACGAAGGCCGCACGGTGCCGCGTCCGCCGTACTGGGGTGGCTGGCGCCTCTGCCCCGAGTCGATCGAGTTTTGGCGTGATCGGCGCGACCGGCTGCACGATCGCGAGCTGTACACGCGCGCGGAGCAGGGTTGGTCGACCCAGCGGCTCTCGCCGTAGCCCGCGATGAAGCTGCTCGAACTCATGCTCAGCCTGGCCCCGGAGCGCGTCGAAGAGCTCGCCGCGCGCTGGCACATCGCGATCGATCGCAAGAAGCGGCTGACCCTGGCCGAGCAGGTCGCACGGGGCCTGGTCGCGGTGCCGCGCTGGCTCGATCTGTCGAAGCTCAGCGAGGGCGCGCGCGAGGCGCTGCGCTTGCTGGCTGCCGCGCCACAGGGAGTTGCCCTGCAGTCCTTGCCGGAAGACGTGCGGCTGCTCATCGATCAGGGCTTCGTGTTCGCGGATCCGCAGCGGCTCACGCGCGTGCTGCTGCCGGCCGCCTTTCGCTTGCAGCTGCCGGGCACGCCGTCGGACAGCCCGCGCGCGGCGCGCCTGCTGCTGGGCCAGGTGCCGGAAGAAGCGCGCCGCGAGCTCTGCCAGTACCACCTGTCGCGCTTGCCGCCGCTGCCCTGGGCGATGCTGCTGGAGACGGTGCTGGAGCGGCTGGAAGATCAGGCCTGGGTGAAGCAGGAGCTGAGCACCCTGAGCGAAGGCGAACGCACGCTGCTCAGCGCGATCGATGCCGCCGGCGGAGAGGTGAGCGCCGAGGAGGTGCTCGAGCTCTCTCGCGAGCCGGTGCGGATCGCCCACGGCGGCACGGTGCAGGTGCCGCGCCGGAGCGCGATCTTCCCGCTCGCGCGCCGTGGCCTCGCGCTCGCACGCCACGATGGCTGGCTGATCCCGGACGAGGTCGAGCGCATCGTCGGCCGCGAGCGGCGTACGCGCGCCGGCATCGAGCGCCAGAAGTTGTTGATGAGCCGGCACCGGCTCGAGCTCACGCCGTCGCGCGCCGAGCACGCCACGCCGCCGGGCGCGCTCGCGGTGAGCTTGTTGGCCGCGCTGTCGGCGCGGGATGAGCTGCCGCTGCACGGCCGCGGCATCTCGAAGGTCGCGGTACGGCGCGTGGCGCAGGAGTTCACGATCGCACCCGAGCGCGCGGAGCTGCTGGTGGTGCTCGCGCGCGCGGAGGGCCTGGTCTACGCGAGCACACCGTTGTCGGGCGTCAGCGAGCGGCTGTGGAACGCCTGGCGGCGCGGCGGTGCGTGGGACGAGGCCGCGCGCGAGCCGGACCTGTTTCGCCCCGGCCATGCGCAGACGGCGAAGGCGACGTCGCTGATGCGCGAGGCGTTGCTCGACACCCTGTCGCTCCTGCCGCCGACGCAGTTTGCGCTCGCGAGCGACGTGCTCGGCACGAGCGCGACCGATCGCCGTGCGCTCGCGGCGCAGCGTGCTCTCGCGCTTGCGGCGCGTTCGGGTCACGAGGTGCTCACGACGCCTGGGGAGCTCACGCGGGCGCTGCTGGAGCGTTCGCTGCCGTTCCTGGGGCTGGTCGACGTGGGGCAGATCGACGAGGGCGCGGTGGTGCGGCTCTCGCCGCCGGCGCGCGCCTGGCTCGATGCGGCGCAGCAGGGCGAGCTGGTGGAGCGCATGCCGGAGCTGGGCGGGCGCTGGCGTGACGACTTCCGCTTGGTGTGCGGGCCGTCGTGTGCGGTGGCGTCGATCATCGAGACCGCGCGCTACGGCCGCGCCTGGCTCGACGACGAGGGGGTGGTGATCCAGCTGAGCCCGGAGTCGCTCGCGCGCGGCGCCGATCACGATCCGGACCTCGCAGGCCTGCGCGGTGCGCTCTCCGGGCTGGTGCGCGAGCTGCCGCCCTCGCTGCAAGGTGCGGTCGAGTCCGCGACGGCGCAGCGCCCGCTCTACGGGCTGTCGCGGGTGGGCGGCTTCCTGGAGATCGACGACGCCGCGCTGCGCAAGGCGCTCTGGGAAGACCCCGACGGCTCGAGCGTGTTTGCCGCGGCCCCCCTCAGCGAAGGCCTTTTGGTACGCGCGGGGGTCAGCGAGCAGCGCGTCCAGACCCTGCTCACCCGGCATGGCGGACGCCTGTTCACGCAGGAATAGGGCTCCTACCCGGTCGTAGACGAGCTGTCAGGCAAAGAACCTACAGACATGTGTTGACTCAAACAGGCTTTTGAATACCCTGGGTCCGTTGGATCGGAGGGGGAATCATGGCAGTTGGCACGGTGAAGTGGTTCAACGACGCGAAGGGGTTCGG
>DASUME010000103.1:0-3254 GCA_036277895.1 Polyangiales bacterium | reverse complement strand
GGACGGCCCGGAGGGGGACGCGCGACTGCTGGTCGGCGACCTGCTGTCGGTGAGCGTCGACTTCTTGATCGTCGGCTTCGTGCTGTTCCTGGTGGTACGCACGATCAACAAGTTCAAGCACGTCGAGCCGCCGCCTGCGCCCACCGAGAAGGCCTGCCCCCAGTGCCTGGAGAAGGTGAAGCTCGAGGCCAAGCGCTGCAAGTTCTGCACGTCCGAGCTCGCCGCGGCCTGAGGTACGCCGCCGCACCGCCCCAGGGCGATGCCCGACAGCCGGCTGCAAGCCGGCAAACCGGATGCATGTGCGCTTGCTCCACGCAGAGCTGGGTACTTCACTCGCGTTCCCCGATCGGGTTACCCTGATCAGAAGCGCATGAGTGATGACACGCGACGCCGGCGACACCCACGCATCGAGACCGAGCAGCACGTGTGGGTCGAAGGCCAGGACGTGCGCATCGCAGCCCAGGCTCGCAACATGAGCCAGGGCGGCATGTTCGTGGTCGCCGAGGGCAAGGCGCCGGCGCTCGGCAGCACGCTCGACGTCAGCTTCGAGGATCCGCACGAAGGTAAGATCGCGGTGAAGATGGAGGTCGTCTGGCGCGACGAGAAGACGCTGACCTCCAGCCTCGGCCTGCGCGCGGTCGACTCCAAGGGCATGGCCGCCTTCGAGCGTGTGGTCTCGCGGCACGAAGCCGCGCAAGCCGAGCCCGAGAAGAAGCGCTAGCGACACTGTACAAATGACTCGCACGGCGTGCTAAGCCCCGGCATGCCGCGCGCCCCTGCCAAGCCCTCGCGCAAGTCCTCGCCTCCCGAAGGCGCCACCAGGCGCATCCCGGCGCTCGCCCCGATCACGAGCCACCCGGACGAGCGCATCGAGATCTTCGGCGCGCGCGAGCACAACCTGAACATCGACCACCTGGTGCTGCCCAAGAAGAAGCTGGTCGTGTTCACCGGCGTCAGCGGCTCGGGCAAGTCGTCGCTCGCGTTCGACACGCTGTACGCCGAGGGCCAGCGCCGCTACGTCGAGAGCCTGAGCGCGTACGCGCGCCAGTTCCTCGGCCAGCTCGACCGCCCGCAGGTCGACAAGCTGAGCGGCCTCTCGCCCACGATCGCGATCGAGCAGAAGAGCGCCTCCACCAACCCGCGCTCTACCGTCGGCACGATCACCGAGATCTACGACTACCTGCGCGTGCTCTACGCGCGCATCGGCATCCAGCACTGCCACCTCTGCGGCAAGCGCGTGAAGGGCCGGACCACGGACGAGATCGTGACCGAGGTGCTCGATCTGCCTCGCGGCGTGCGGCTGCTCGTGCTCGCGCCGCTGGTCACGCACCGCAAGGGCGAGTTCAAGGACCTGTTCCAGTCCGCCCGCGAGCGCGGCTTCGCACGCGTGCGCGTGAACGGCGCGGTGCATCGCCTGGAAGAGGTGCCCGGGCTCGACAAGAAGCTCAAGCACACCATCGAGCTGGTGGTCGACCGCATCACCGTCAGCGACGAGGAGCAGACGCGCCTGGCCGAGAGCGTGGAGTCCGCGCTGCGCGAGGGCCAGGGCGAGGTGCGGCTGGAGGACGAGAGCGGCCAGCGCGCGGCGCTCGCGTTCAGCGAGAAGCGCGCCTGCTGTGGCGTCAGCTTCCCGGAGCTGTCCCCGCAGAGCTTCTCGTTCAACAGCCCGCTCGGCCTGTGCGGCGCGTGCAACGGCCTCGGCACGCGCATGGAGGTCGACCCGGAGCTGGTGATCCCGGAGCCCGCGCTCTCGATCAAGGGCGGCGCGATCGCGCCCTGGCGCACGTCGATGGAGAAAGGCGAAGGCTGGACCTTCCGCATCATCGAGTCGATGGCCAAGGCATGCGCGGTCGATCTCGACACGCCGTGGGCGAAGCTACCCAAGAAGAAGCGCGACCAGGTGCTGTACGGCCTGGGCGACAAGCGCATCCGCGTGACCTGGGGCTCGGGCGACAGCGAGAACGCCGGCTCCTGGGGCATGAAGTTCGAGGGCATCCTGAACAGCCTGATGCGGCGCTACCGCGAGACCTCGTCCGAGGCGATGCGCGAGCACTACACCAAGTTCATGAGCGAGCGCGAGTGCGACCAGTGCGGCGGCAAGCGCCTGCGCTCGGAGACGCTGGCGGTGCGCATCGCGGACACCAACATCGCCGAGCTCACGTCGCTGACCATCGCGCGCGCGCACGATCACGTGCAGGGGCTGGTCCTGAAGCCGCACGAGCGCCGGATCGCCGAGGGTGCGTTGCGCGAGATCGAGCGCCGGCTGTCGTTCCTGCTCAACGTGGGGCTCGACTACCTCACGCTCGATCGCTCCGGCCCCACGCTCAGCGGCGGCGAGGCGCAGCGCGTGCGCCTGGCCACGCAGCTCGGCAGCGAGCTCTCGGGGGTGATGTACGTGCTCGACGAGCCGTCGATCGGCCTGCACCAGCGCGACAACCAGCGCCTGATCGCGACGCTCGAGCGGCTGCGCGATCTCGGCAACACCGTGCTCGTCGTCGAGCATGACGAAGACACCATTCGCGCGGCCGACCACCTGGTCGACTTCGGACCCGGCGCCGGCGTGCTCGGCGGCAAGGTGCTGTTCAGCGGCAAGCCGGATGACATCCTCAAGGTGAAGGACAGCATCACGGGTCAGTACCTGAGCGGCCGGCAGAAGATCGAGGTGCCCGCACGAAGGCGCCAGCCCAAAGGCGAGCTGGTCATCCGCGGCGCCGAGGAGCACAACCTGCGCGGTGTCGACGTGACGCTGCCGCTCGGCTGCCTGGTCGCGGTGACGGGCGTCAGTGGCGCGGGCAAGAGCTCGCTGATCAACGGCATCCTGCTGCCGTCGCTGGAGCGCACGCTGCACCGCGCGCAGGTGCGCGTCGGCAAGCACGCCGGCATCGAGGGGCTCGACGCGCTCGACAAGGTGATCGCGATCGACCAGAAGCCGATCGGCCGCACCCCGCGCTCGAACCCGGGCACCTACACCAAGGTGTTCGACGAGATCCGCGAGGTGTTCGCGCAGCTGCCCGAGGCGCGCGCCAAGGGCTTCGGGCCCGGGCGCTTCTCGTTCAACACCAAGGGAGGTCGCTGCGAGTCTTGCGCGGGCGACGGCGTGGTGAAGGTCGAGATGCACTTCCTGCCGGACGTGTACGTGCCGTGCGAGGTGTGCAAGGGCGCCCGCTACAACCGGGACACGCTCGACATCACGTTCAAGGACCGCAACATCGCCGACGTGCTGGCGATGAGCTGCGAGGAAGCGCTCGACCGGC
>DASUME010000102.1:0-5086 GCA_036277895.1 Polyangiales bacterium | reverse complement strand
CCGGTGTACCCGCGTCGGGTGTGGCAGGTTCACTGACGGGCGGTGCTGCGGCATCGGGCGTCACGATCGGCGCGATGTCGCTTTCGTCGTCCCCACACGCGGCGAGCGCGAGCGTGCAGGCGAACGCGTATTTGTACATGCTCATCACGGCGCGCCCGGGAGCGGCGTGGTGAGGTAGGGGAAGACGGCGTCGAACTGGCTGTCTTCCTGCAGCGTCGCGTCCGTGAACGCGATCTGACCGGACGGTGCGCTCGCCTTCGGCAGCAGGTAGCCCATGCTGACGCGCAGCGCGATGTCGACGACGTCGTCACCGGGGCGACGGCCGTTCGGGAAGCCCGCCGGATCGCAGCCCGCGTTGTCGAGCTTCAGCACACCCTCGACGAAGCACGCGGCCGCGCCGAGGCTGTTCTGCTTGCCCTTCTCGGTCGCGGGAAGAGCGGTGTTGAGGCGCTGCATCTCCGCGGTCGAGCCGTTGGCATTCACGTCCGGCACGCCGGTGAGGAACGCGGCGACCAGGTCGGCGCGCGGGAACACGTTCGGCGCGACCACACCGGCGCTGCCGAACAGCACCTCGAGCAGCTCGGGCAAGCTCGGGTTGGTCACGTAGTCCGCGAACTGCGCGTCGTCCTTGGGCTTGCTGTTGTTGAACAGGTCCTTGTCCTTCAGACCGATCACCAGCTCGTTGACCAGCGGGTTGGACAGACGCGAGATCTGCGTCCATGCGCCGCCCTCGAAGGACGGCAGCTCGTACGTGGAGCGCGGGTTGACGATGCGCACCTGGCGCACGCTCGCCGCGGTCCAGGCGCCCACGATGTCGCCCTTGCCGCCCTTCAGGCACGCGACCGGCAGCTCCAAGGCGATGCTGGTCACGTTGTTCTCGTCCAGCGAGCTCGGCGCCAGCGAGCGCGCCTCACGCGTGGTGCCACCCGCGACGATCGATGCCGGCGCATTGACGAGGTCGAACGTCACGCCGAGGTTGACCGCGAACGACTCCTTGCGCTGCCCGACGAACACGCGTCCCTGCGCCTCGCAGCCGGGGATCTTGATGTCGTGGACATGGGCCTTCGCGTACGCCTCGTACTGCTCCGGCGCACCGAGGCTCTTGGTGCCCACGTAGTCGAGCGGCTTCGCGAAGACCTTGCTGCCGTCCTTCCAGTTGGTCACGTCCTCGTTCTTGCCGGGGCGCCGCACCTGCACGGTGTAGCTCTCGGTCACGTTCTGGTTCGACGCGTCGTTGACCGACACCGGACCGATGTTGACCAACGGCACGGAGGTCTTCTTGCCGCCCGCGTCGACCGCGAGATCCTTGAGCTGCGTGTCGAAGCGAAAGCGGAACGTCAGGTCCTCCTTCGCGTCGCCGTCGTTGTCGACGTTCAGCTCGTAGATCGCCTCGGGATCCATGTTGAAGAAGTTGGGCCCGCCGTACGGCTCCTGGAACGGCTGGTAGTTGGCGATGATCGTGACGTAGTCCTGCCGCCCCGGCTCATAGCTCTTGAAGATGTAGAAATCGGTGGCGTCCGCCTTTGGGTTCTTGGTGATGAAAGGCGCTTCGCGATGGCTCGAGGCCAGCGCGCCGCTCGGCGCGAGCAGCGCCATCAGCGCTGGGATCGTCAGCCTGGGTTTGAACATGATCGGTCTCGTTTCTTCTCACGCGTCCACAACGGACGCAGGAGCTCAGCGCGGCTGCAAGGCCGCAAACGTGCGTCGCGCGAGCTCTCGCTGGCGTTCGCCTTCGTCGTTCCCCGCCGCAGTCACGGTCAGCAAGCTGTTGGCGTTGGTGTCGAGCGCACGCCCCGGGATCAGCCGATCGAAGGCGCGCTTGGACTGCGCGCGCCCGTTGGCCGCCGCGTCGGCGTCAGCGTACTCGCAGAGAGCGAGGCCGAGCCCCTGCGCCGTGGTGAGCGCCTCGCAGTACGACGCCTCGACCGGGCTCGCGAGCACCTGGCGATGGCGAGCGATCGTGACGCCCTTCGCGGCGAGGGCCTCGATCAGCTGCTCCGGCCGCACCGCGCGCTTGGGCCGGGCCGATGCTTCGCGCACGAGCTGCTCACCCAGCGGCAGCTTGGCCTTCTTCGGTGCGACGGCGTGGGCCTCGGAACAACCAGCGATCAACAACAGCAACAAGAACCTCATCACTCAGCCTCCCGTCACACGTTGCGCGAACCACACCAGCGCCACCGCGGCGATCGCGAGCGAGCCGCTCCGCATCAGCCAGCGCGTGTTGCGCGCCAGGTAGGCGACCGGCAAGAACAGCGCGATCAACCCGAGCTGCCCGAGCTCGACGCCGACGTTGAAAGACACCAGCCCGCGCAGCAGCGCCGCTCCCGACAAGCCGAGATCGGAGAGCGCGGACGAGAACCCGAAGCCGTGCAGCAAGCCGAGCGCAAAGGCGAGGCTCGCGCGCCCGCCCCCGAAGATCGGCACCACGTTGTCGAGCGCGGCCAGCGCCACCGAAGCGGCGATCGCGGGCTCGATCCAGGCCGCAGACATGCGCACCAGACCGAGGGCGGCCAGCGCCAGCGTGAGCGAGTGCGCCACCGTGAAGGCGGTCACCACGCGCAGCACGTCAGCGAGCAGTGGACGCAACGCATCGCGGCGCAACACGCTCGGCAGCAGCAGCGCGAGCAGGAACAACACGTGGTCGAGCCCGGACAGGATGTGCCAGATGCCGTCGGCGACCAGCGAGCCACGGGTGTGCAGGTCGTGGCTGCGCTCGCGGGCGGTCAGCACGAACGTGTGCTCGCCGTTGTGAACCACCGCGCGATGTTGGGGGTCCAGCGCGAAGAAGAAGTCGTACTGCAGCGTCTGCGGCGCGTCCTTGCACGCCCCCGCGAAGCCGATCCGCGCGTACGCCCCATCGGAGTGCTCGATCAGCTTCGGCGCGCCGCTGATCGACAGCGCGCAGCCGGGCACGTGCACCTGCGCCAGCGCACGACTCAGGTCCGCTGCCAGCAGCTCTCGCCCGTGCACGACCCCATCGCCATCGTCGATCTGCAGAGCGCGGTCGAGGTCACGAAGCGCGACGTCCCACTGCCCGCGCACGCTCGCGCCCTCCAGGTCGAGCGTCAGGTAGCTGTCGCTCGGCTTGTGGGCCTGCGCGACCGCGGGCCAGAGCGACAGCAGCAAGATCACAATCTTCATGGCGCCCCCAGCTTCGCGGCGAGCGAGCGCAGGTGCGGCGACGCGAAGTGCGTGCGCTCCAGCCACGCCAGCGCCGGCGCCGCTTCTTCCTTCGTCGTCGCAGCCTCGAGCAGCACACGCGCATCCCAGGGCTCGCGCTGCACCGCCCAGTTTCGCTGTGCCAGCCGCAGCGCACGCGCGCGCTCCCCGCGAGCGAGCCAGAAGCGCGACTCTTCGCGCTGGTGCACGCCGTCGCGGCTCTCGGCAAACTGCGCCTCCACGCGCGCCACCGCTTCGCCCGGGGCTCCACGCGCGAGCTCGCTCAGCGCGCGATGCAGGTCGTCGCCGTCAGCGGGCTCACCGCGATCGAGGCGCAGGTCGTCCAACAGCGCGCGCGTGTAGCGATCGCTCGCCAGCTCCAGCGATGCCGAGAGCTCTCGCTCCGCGCGTCCCTGCTCACCGAGCCAGTACGACTGCTCACCGATCAGCGACAGCAGCCACGCTCGCTCGCTGCCCCGCGGCTGCAGACGATCGCGAACGTCCGCTCCGTTCAGCGCATCGATCGAGGCGAGACAAGCGTTCGCGTAGACCGAGGGCGGCAACGCGCGGCAGCTCGCGCGCGCGCGGTCGTACTCGGCGAGCACGGTGAAGATGGTCGCCTGCGTGAGCCGCGCCTGCGCGTCTTCGCCTTCCTGCAGCACCGTCTCGAGCTCCGCCAACG
The DNA here is from genome assembly GCA_036277895.1 of Polyangiales bacterium. Classification (GTDB taxonomy): domain Bacteria; phylum Myxococcota_A; class Polyangia; order Polyangiales; family DASUME01; genus DASUME01. Next base: position 1,245 of record DASUME010000102.1, on the reverse strand, counting down.
CCGCGGTGAACTCGTGACGCGACTGCAGGATCGTCGCACGCAGCACGCGCGCGTCTCGATCCTCGAGGCCTTGCAGCGCCCCCTCGGCCAAGCCCAGATAGCGCGGGTCACCGTCGCGACGCGAGGCCTCGAGGTACGCGCGCGCCAGCTCCAGCTTCGCGTTCGGGTCACGCTCGAGCGCTGCGAGCTCACGCCCCTCGCGGCTGTCGCGTGCGGGCACCTCGGTCAAGACCGCGTCCGGCTCGACCGTGGTGGCGCCTTGCGCGGCCGGCTCCGCCGCCAGCGCCAGCACGCCTGCGACCGTCACGAACAGCGCGTTGCGTGCAACTCGTTCCCTCATCACCCACCCATACGTGTCGGGTCGTGACTCGGATCTGTGCGCGGCAGCGTTTTATCGCCGCAGCGCGCGCAGCATCTCGCGGCTCACGGGCCGCAAGTACAGCTCGACTCGATCGCGCACCCAGTACGCGTCCGAAGACGAGGGCGCGAAGCGATAGCGATAGCGCAAGATGCGCACGAACTTCGGTGGGTCGAACGGTACGTGCGCAAACAGCCGCTGCACTTCGTCGTTGCCCTCGAGCAGCTCCACGACCAAGTACACCAGCCACGGCTCGCGTTCGATCTGCGACATCGCCGCGAACCACAGCTGCCAGTCGAGCCGCGGCTGCAGCGGGCTGACCACGCCGGGCCTACGCTGCAGATCACCCGGTTTGTACGGCAATTCGTAGGCTTCCCACGGCCCGTCTTCCGCCATCGCACCCTCGAGGATGAGCTCGGGTCGCTCGCGCCCCACGCTGCCGAACGCGCCGTAGCTGTTGACGAGCATCAGCGGATCGAAGCCCGCGTTCATCGCCTGCCGCGGCGACAGCATGTTGAGCACGGGCGCGATGCTAAGCGCGCCGATCACCACCGCTAGCGCGATCGTCACACGTTGGTGCAGGCGTGCAGTCGGGCGAATCTCCACGCTCGCGCGCAGCTGCTCGTCGTCGAAGCTCGCGAGCAACGGCACGATCGTCAGCCAGTTCAGGAACGACAGGTTGCCGCTGAAGATCAGGATCAGCTGGAACACGATCATGCCGAGCCCGGCGAGCGCGCGCAGCTTGCGCGGGCCGAGCAGACACAGCGGCAAGAGCAGCTCGGCCAGGTGGTTGAACAGCACGCCTGCGGCGTGCACGCCGTGCGGCAACGCGTGGAACAGCGGGCTCAGCGCGTTCGGGATCGGCTGCGTCTCGAAGTGGAAGTCGA
>DASUME010000101.1:0-5580 GCA_036277895.1 Polyangiales bacterium | reverse complement strand
ACGTCGCCACGCGCGAGCTGCTCGATCAACAACGACTTCAGCCCGGCATCGCCCGTGTAGAACACATCCATCGGCGCGAGCGCGTACAATGCCGCCGACCACACGAATGCGGTCGACAAAACTGCGGTCAGCGCGATCCGCGGGGTGCGCTGGCGAGTGAACCAAGTAGATCTCGGAATGTTCCAGCTCACACTCTACGAGTTGGCCGCGTCTTGTGGCTGTGCAACCGTCTAGTTCGTCATCCGACACGCGATCAGGAGAACGCACATGAAGTATCTCGAGCACGTACGTTCACTGCGCGCGATCGCGGCCGCGATGACGGTTGCCGCTTGTGCCGGCAGCACGGGCCCGTTGAGCAGCACGGTCGATCGACCGGCGAGCACGGGCGATGCAGCGCTCGTCGACGCCGGTGCGGACGCGAGCCCGCTCGCTCCTGTCCCGGACGCTGGCGCCAGCGCTCGGCGAGACGCCGCGGGGCCCATCGTAGAACCTCTCGACGCCGCCACCTTGCCGCCGTTCGACGCCGCCGCGTTGCCGCCTTTCGACGCCGCCACGTCGGCCCAACCGAGCAACGCGCGGGTGATCTTCGATTCCGACATGTCGAGCGACTGGGACGACGTGGGAGACATCGCGGTCCTGCACGGGCTCGCTTCGTTGGGTCAGGTGGAGATCTTGGCGATGGCGAACTCCTCGCTGAACGGCGGAACCATGCTCTGCATGGACGCGATCAACACGTACTACGGCAAGCCCGACATCCCGATCGGCAGGCGCCCCGACGTCGGTGGGGTCGGCGGATATCCCGGCCAGATCGCGTCCGAGTTTCCCCATGGACCCGAGACCAAGCCCACCGAGTTTCCACTCGCCGTCGACGTCTACCGCCGCGTGCTCGCCGCTCAGCCTGCGAAGAGCGTCACCATCCTGACTACCGGTTTCCTCACGAACCTCAAGGCGCTCTTACTCTCCGGGCCAGACCAATACAGTCCACTCAACGGACGTGAGCTGGTGCAGGCGAAGGTGACGATGCTGGCCTGTGCGGGCGGCGCGTTCCCGGAGGGCGACGAGTTCAACTTCCGCTCGTCTGGCGATGACTCGGCGTACGCGGTCCTCAACGACTGGCCGTCGCGTGTCTTCTACGTCGGCTTCAGCGTCGGGCAGGCCGTCAAGACGGCCGGGTTGCTGCGCGAAGCGGCCGCGGACAGCCCGATTCGAAGGGTCTACGTCGACATCGAAGATCAGATCCCCTACTCCTCGTGGGGCCAGATCGCGAGTTACTACCTCGCGCGGCAGAGCGAAGGACTGTTCGGGGCCGTGACGACCGGTCGCAACGTCGTCGAAGTCTCGGGCCACAATGCATGGAAGACCGACATGGATCCGTCGGGCGACCGGGAGCAGAGCTATCTGCTCGAGCTGTTCAGGAGCCCCGTGCGTGAGGGGCTCAATGCGCTGCTCATGCTGGCGCCGAACAAGGGCGGAGCGACCGCGCCGGGCGACCCCTCGAACCTGCGCGCGTCGGTGCAAGGCGCGTCGGTGAAGCTGACTTGGACGGACAACGCGTACAACGAGGGTGGCTTCGAGATCGAGCGCGGCATCAACGGGACCTTCACGCCGGTCGGCAACGCGGCGCGCGACGCCACGACCTTTACGGATGCCGCGCCACCCCGCGTCGCCAACGTCGCCTATCGTGTTCGAGCTTTCAACGCGACCGGCAGATCGCGTGCTTCCACGGTCTGGATCTACGGCTCGTGGACGGAGCTCAACTTCGACAAGCCCGGCGATCTCCCGCTCTACTCGTACTACCAATCGAGCAACCTGCGCTGGAGCCGCGGCGGCGATGTCCGGCCCAATCACGTCGCGATCAACGAAGACTCGCAGCACGATGCCAACGTGACGATCGACGTCGATGTCGCCGCACTGGGCGCGCAGGGAACGTTCTACGTCTATCCGTTCTACCGAGACGAGAACAACTGGTACCGGCTGCGGGCCAACGAGACCGAGACCGTTTTCGAGCGTCGAGTCGCAGGGACCATCAGCCAGATCGGTGCGAAGGGCGCCGGGGTCGCGATCGGGAACGGAACGGACCTACAACCCTGGCAGATCCGAACCACGGCTCAGGGCGCGCTGACGTTCTCGGTGAGTGGAGCGCAGGTGCTGAGCGTGTCCGAGCCGCTTCAGCTCACGAGCGGCAAGATCGCGTTGGGTGGCGCCGCGCGCACTCCTCTCTGGGAGAGCTTCCGCTTCCAAACGCCGTGATGCGTGCCCACGTAGCTCACGGCTTGTTCTTCGCCGCCTTGAGCGCCTTGAAGCGCGCCCACAATCGGTCGGCGTAGCCTTCTTTGTTCTCTTGTTTGTTGCGGCTGATCGCCATCGCCCCGGCGGGCACGTCGCGGTTTACCGTCGTGCCGGTCGCGACGTAGGCGCGCTCGCCGATCCTCACGGGGGCGATCAGCTGCGAGTCGCTGCCGATGAAGACACCGTCCTCGAGCGTGGTGGTGTTCTTGTTGACGCCGTCGTAGTTGCAGAAGATGGTGCCGGCGCCGATGTTGACGTCGCGGCCGATCTGCCCGTCGCCGAGGTACGAGAGGTGGCTGGCCTTGCTGCCACGGCCGAGGCGCGTCTTCTTGGTCTCGACGAAGTTGCCGACCTTCGACTCGGCCTCGAGCACGCTCTGCGGGCGCAGGTGCGCGAACGGGCCGGTCTCGACGTTCTCGCCGATCTCGCTGTCGGTCGCGACGGTGTAGGGCTTGAGGTAGGCGCCGGCGGCGACCTGCACGTTCTGCAGCACGCAGCCCGTGTCCACGCGAGCGCCCGCGGCGATCGAAGTCTTGCCGCGCAGGTGCACGTTCGCCTCCAGGACCGCGTCTGCCTCCACGCGAACGTCGACTTCGACGTAGGTGGTGGCGGGGTCTCGCACGGTCACGCCAGCGCGCGCCAGCTCGTTGGCGATGCGCAGCCGCAGCGCGGTCTCGCAGGCGGCGAGCTGCGAGCGATCGTTTACGCCGCCCACATCGGCGAACGCCCAGCTCAGCGTGCTCACGGACCGCTGCTGCGCGGCCTGCTCGATCACGTCGGTGATGTAGAGCTCGCCCTGCGCGTTGTTGGTGGCGAGCTTGGCGATCGCCGCGCGCAGGAACGGCGCCTTGAACGCGTACAGGCCGCAGTTGATCTCGCGCACTGCGCGCTCGGCCGGACTGGCGTCCTTGTGCTCGCGGATCGCCGTCACGTTGCCCGCCGCGTCGCGCAGGATGCGGCCGTAGCCCGTGGCGTCTGCCACCTCGCTCGTGAGCGCCACCGCATCCGCGCCGCTCTCGCTCGCACGTGCCATCAGCGCCTCGAGCAGGCCCACGTGCACCAGCGGTGTGTCGCCGTACAACACCACCACGTAGCCATCGAACTCCGCGATGCTGGCGGCGCTGACGCCGACTCGAACCGCGTCCCCGGTGCCGATCTGTTGCTCCTGGACGGCGGTGGTCACGTGCGAGTCGAAGCGCGCTTGCACGTCGCGCGCGACCTCGTCGCGACCATGGCCGATCACGAGCACCACCTCGCTCGCGCCCGCGCGCAATGCCGCGCGCACCACGTGCGCGTACATGGGCAGACCGGCGACCGCGTGCAGCACCTTGGGGCGATCGCTCTTCATCCGCGTGCCCTGGCCGGCAGCGAGGATCACGCTCACGAACTCTGCACTCATGCCCGCTTTATAGCGGCGGCATGGAAAGCGCTCAACCGACGAGGAAGCTGGCCACGCGCGCGAGCGCGCCGAGGTCGTGCACGTCCTGCTCGAAGGCGGGCACCTCGATGTACAGGCCGCGGTTGCCGGTGAGCGCCTTCAGGCGCTCGACCTCACCGCGATCGGTGACGGCGCGCAGGCGATCGTCGTCGAGCGCCGTGTCCAGCTTGGCGAGCAGAGCTGCACTGTCCATGGAAGGCAGCTTCGCGCTCAGAGCCATCGCCACCTCACTCTCGGTCCCGGGCGGCTCGGGCAAGAGCTGCGTCACGCGGTTGATCACGGTGCCCTGTTGGTGCAGGCCGCTCTCGCTCAGCTTCTCGGCGAAGAAGATCGCCTCCTGCACCGCGAGTGGGTCGGGGCTCGTCACCAGCACGAACGCGACCTCGGGGCCGCGCAGGCCGGCCGAGACTTGCTTGGCGCGCTCGCTGAAGCCGCCGAACAGGTCGTTGATGTCGCCGATGAACTGCGCGACCGACTCCAGGAACTCGCCGCCGGTGAACTTGCTCAGGCCCTTGAGCACCATCTGCGCGCCGCGGTTGAACAGGTTGAAGCCGAGCTTGCCGGCGCCGCCGAACGCCTGCATGAACCAGCGGATCGCGGGCGAGTCGATCACGTCGACCAGCTTCTCGGGCGCGTTCAGGAAGTCGAGCGCGTTGGTGGTGGGCGGCGTGTCGAGCACGATCAGGTCGTAGCTCTTGCTCTGGCGCACGGAGTACAACTTCTCCATCGCCATGTACTCCTGCGTGCCGGCGAGCGACGTGGAGATGTACTGGTAGAGCTTGTTGTCGAAGATGCGCTTGGCGCGCTCGGGCGAGGACGCGTAGCGCGTGACGATCTCATCGAACGTGCGCTTGGTGTCGAGCATCATTGCGCTGAGCGAGCCCTGTGCACTCAGCCCGGCCGCCGCAAACAGCTCGGGCGAGACCAGCTGCTCCTCGGTGGTCATCGTCTGCAGACCGAGGCTGTTGGCGAGCCGCTTGGCCGGGTCGATGGTCAGGCAGAGCACACGCCTGCCGCCGATCGCCGCGTGCAGGGCCAGCGCCGCGGAGGTCGTGGTCTTGCCGACGCCGCCGCTGCCGACACAGACCACCACGCGATGCTTGGCCAGGACTTCCGCGAGACTCATCCGCGGCGACCGTAGCAGTACCTATCCCTTCCAGCCACGCTCGCGAGCTAGCTCTCGGGCCTGCTCGATCATGCTCCCGGCGCCCTTGTCGAGCATTCGCTCGGCCAGCTCGCGCCCCAGCTTGATGGCCAGCTGCAGCCGACCGGCCGGGCTCTGATCCTCGATCAGCTCGTCGTTCCCTGCGCTGATCACGTGCGAGCCGTCCGGCGCCCCGACCAGGGCGTCCATGTGCAGGCGCGTACCGCCGTGCGAGAAGGCAGCGTGGCCTCCAATCGGCAGCTGGCAGCCGCCTTCGAGCCGCGCCAGAAACGCGCGCTCGGCCTCCACCGCGACCCGCGTCTCGTGGTGCTCGAGCGGGGCGAGCAGGTCCGCCATGCGGTTGTCGTCGTCTCGCGTCTCGAGTCCGAGCGCACCCTGGCCGACGGCAGGCACGCACTCCTCGACGCTCAGCACGCGGTGCGGACGGCCCGCGAGGCCCAAGCGCCGGAGCCCGGCGAGCGCGAGCACGATCGCGCGGTACTGGCCCTCGTCGAGCTTGCGCAGGCGGGTCTCGACGTTGCCGCGCACGGGCTCGCAGATGATGTCGTTGCGGCGCAGGCGCAGCTGCGCCTGGCGGCGCAGTGAGCTCGTGCCGATCTTGCAGAACGCCTCGAGGTCATCGAGCTCGGCGCCGTCCGCGGTCACCAGCACGTCGCGCGCATCCTCGCGCGCCGGCACACAGGCGATC
>DASUME010000100.1:0-2967 GCA_036277895.1 Polyangiales bacterium | reverse complement strand
GGCTGCTTGAGGCACGCGAGGATAATCCGAAAGAACTGCAGGAAGCCCGCCGCGCCCGCCGCGTGCGGCACGTAGAGCAGCCGGAAGAAGCCGGAGCCCGTGCCGTAGCGCGTCATCTCGAGGTGCGAGTGCTCGTCGGTCTGGTAGAGCGAGTTGATCGCGATGCCCTTGGCGTGATCCTCGGTGCCGCGCGTGTCCATCACGCACAGCAAGGACTCGCTGTTGGTGCGCACGCGGCGACCGATCTGCTCACTCAGGTTGGGCAGCGCGGTCCGATCGCCCTTCAGCTTGAGCAGCAGCTTGTTGGTACCGAGCGCGCCGCCCGAGAAGATCACGTGCTTGGCGACGAAGCTCACTTCCTTCCGGAAGTAGAAGTTGCGGCCCTGCTTGGCCTTGATGCGGTAGCCGTCGCCGGTGGGCTCGGGCGAGACGTGCACCACCTCGCTGTCCGCAAACAGCGTGAGCCCCTTCTTGCGCGCGAGGTACAGGTAGTTCTTGTCGAGCGTGTTTTTCGCGCCGTGCTTGCAGCCGGTCATGCACGCGCCGCACTTGTTGCAGCCGATGCGATCCGGGCCCTCGCCGTGGAAGTACGGATCCGGCGTGGCCTTGTTCGGGTCACCGAAGAAGATCGCCACGTGCGGCTTCTCGAAGCCCGCCGGGTTGCCGTCTTCCTCGGCCAGCTGCTTGAGCAGCTTGTCGGCCGGCGTCAGAAAGTTGGTCGGCGCGGCTCCGAGCATGCGGCGAGCGGTCTGGTAGTGCGGCCTGAGCTCCTTCTCCCAGTCAGCCAGGTGGCTCCAGGAGGGGCTCGCGAAGAAGCCCGACTTGGGGATCGGCAGCGTGTTGGCGTAGGTCAGCGAGCCGCCGCCCACGCCGTTGCCGGCCAGGACCGAGACGTGCCAGAAGGGCCGCATCTGGAACAGGCCGCGGAACCCGAACATCGGCGCCCAGACCCAGCGCTTCAGGTTCCAGTTGGTGTCCGGAAAGTCCTCGGGCTTGAGCTCGCTGCCCTTCTCCAGCAGCAGCACCTTGTAGCCCTTTTCGACCAGCCGCAGGGCGCTGACGCTGCCGCCGAAGCCAGAGCCTACGATTACGTAATCATAGACGATTGTCTCTGAGGCACGGCGCTCGGGGGCAATCTCGCGAATGTACGAATCGGCGGGCGCGCTGCTGCTTCCCATGCTCAACCTCGGGGGAGATAGGCACCTATTATCGGAGCCGGGTTGATCCGCAAGTTCCGATCGGGTCGTCTTACGTACAACTTGGGCCACTGTGAAGGACCTGTCAGCGCAATGACATACTGCCTAGGCATCAAGCTGGACTCGGGGCTCGTATTTCTGTCGGACTCGCGCACCAGCGCCGGCGTCGATCAGATCAGCTCGTTCCGGAAGATGATCATTTACGAGCGCCCGGACGACCGCTTCATGGTCCTGCTCTCGGCCGGCAACCTGTCCATTTCGCAGTCGGTGCGCGAGATCCTGCAAGTGGAGAAGATCCCCGCCAGCGAGCCAGGCGGCGAGCCGATCTCGATCTGGAACGCGACGAGCATGTTCGATGCCGCGCGCGTGCTCGGCAGCGCCGTGCGCCGGATCTATCGCCAGGATGGCCCGTCGCTCGAGCAGAGCGGCGTGAGCTTCAACGTGTCGCTGATCTTCGGCGGGCAGATCAAGGGCGAGGCGATGCGCCTGTTCCTGGTCTATTCCGCCGGCAACTTCATCGAGGCCACACCCGAGACCTGTTACTTCCAGATCGGCGAGTCGAAGTACGGCAAGCCCGTGCTCGACCGCATGATCACGCCCAGCACGCCGCTGCACCAGGCCGCGAAGTGTGCGCTGGTGTCGATGGACTCCACGCTCAAGTCGAACCTGTCCGTGGGGCTGCCGCTCGATCTGCTGGTCTACCGCGAGGGCAGCTTCCGCAGCGACGACGTGGTGTCGATCGACGAGAACAACCCGTACTTCGCGATGATCCGCAGCACCTGGGGCCAGCGCCTGCAGGAGGTCTTCACCAGCATCGAAGACCCGCAGTGGGGCGAGCACGCCACCGCGTTCCCGGTGCGCGTGCCGGGCCAGCGCGAGCCCGTGCGCAAGATCACCACTCCCTGGGATCGCCTGATCTAGCGCTTGAAGATCTTCATCAGCGGAGTCAGACGCACCGGCTGACCGCGGAAGAAGTGCCAGCCGAACAGCACGATCCACGCGGTCGTCGCCATCAGTGCCAGCACCCCGGCCAGCAGGTAGCGCGGCCACTCCGGCAGCGCGCTCACCAACACCATCGCCGAGCACACGCTGATCGCCGCTGCGAACAGCGAGAGCGAGATCCGGCTCGCAGCCTGCTGAAGCGTCCAGGGCAGGGCGTTCAGCTTCGGCGTCACGGCGCGGATCTGCAGGTTGCCGGTCTCGAAGTCGTGCAGCAGCTGGTCGATGTGCGTGGGCAAGCGGTGCGCGAGTGAGCCGATCGTGCTCACCTCCGACGCCACCTCCTTGAACAGATCGCCCGGCGAGAACTTGTGCATGAACGTGCTCTGCACGAAAGGCCGCGCGAGCGACACGATGTCCGCGTCCGGGTGCAGCTGCCGCACGATGCCCTCGATCGTGGCCACCGCCTTGATCAACACTGCGTACTCGCTCGCCAGCTTGATGCGGAACTTCTGCGCCGCGTCGGCGAACTCCTGCACGAAGCCGGACGAGTCCAGCTCCGCCGCGCTGCGGTTCGTCTCCAGGAACTTGGCGCGGATGCGATCGATCTCCGCGCGCAGCTCCATCAGGCTGACGCGCTGGGTGGGCGTGCCCATCTTGAGCAGGATGCGCGCGATGCTCGAGCTCTCGTTCGCGAACGTGGCCACCAACAAGGCGACCACGTCTGCACGCTGCTCCGGGCTCAGCTCGCCGACCAGCCCGAGATCGAGCAAGCACAAGGTGCCCTCGTCGTCGCACAGGATGTTGCCCGCGTGCGGATCGCCGTGGAAGA
>DASUME010000099.1:0-2315 GCA_036277895.1 Polyangiales bacterium | reverse complement strand
GTCTTGAGCCGGCTCGGCAGTCGCGCCCTGCGCAGCGGCTGGCGGATGCGACGCAGCGCGTGACGACTCCGGGACGCGACGCGGGCTTTGCTTGCCCCGCACGATGCCGCTCTGGATAGTCCGGCGCGCCTCGAACCTCGGAAGGCCGCAGACGAGGGCGGCCTGCTCGAGGTGGCTCCAGGCCTCGGCTTCGCCGAGTGCGCCCACGGCGATGAAGTTGCCGGCGGTTGCTGCGGCGTGAAAGAGCAGGTTGTTGCGCTCGCCGGGCGCAGCCATGCCGACCCGGTTGCATTCGTCCGCGAACGCGCCCGACGCGTAGCGCAGCTCGCGCGTGTCGCCGCGATGCAGAGGCGTCACGTTGGACGGCGCCTGGGCGGTAGCCAGGTGGCTGGCCGACTCAATCATCGGGTCGGGGTCCAGCAGCGAGCCGTAGAGGCGCTGGGCGAGAAACTCACCGCCGTCCGCCGGCCCCGGCATGAACCAGAAGCGCGACGGGTTCTTCGTCTTCACGTCCACGTGGTGGCCGCTCGTGCTCACGACGAACACCCAGAGCAGGGCGTACTCGTCCGGCGTGACTTCGCGTGCGAGGGGCAAGATCACGCGGAAGCGGTGCTGCGCGGGCGTGTGCCGGCGCGTTGAGTGCATCAGCCCGTAGAAGGGGCGCCACATCTCGACGCCCTCGTCGAACGAGTGGCCGCCGTCGTAGTCGATCGCCAGCGCCGTTACCGCGCGTACGTTCGCATCTTGACGGCGTGGCGGGTCCATGCGGACGGGCGACCACCCGGGATGCACCTTGTCGCCGCGAAAGGGCGCCTGGCCGTACGCCACGATGCGATCGAGGATGGGGTCCCACGACGCCGCCTCGACGACCTTGCCATCCACCTCGATGAGGTTCAGCCAGGTGGTGATGACGGCGCTCATCCAGCGCCTCCGCACGCGTCACAGCGCGCGCCCTGCATTCCGCGCGTCCACCAAATGTACATGCCCACGCCGTACGCTGCGTCGCAGGCCGTGCAGCGACCTGGGAACTTCGACTCCAGGCGTCGGGCTTTGGCGTTCTCGGAGGGGAGGCCGAGTTCCACACGCGGCGCGCAGTACGCAAAGGTCTCGCAGCCGGCGCAGCGCACCACGTCGTTGTTGGCTTTGCGCTCGACGTAGCCATCGAGCCCGCCGCACGCACGGCAAGGTGTTCGCATCGTCTGGAAACGCCTCTCGCTCATCACAGCCTCAGTGCGTCGGCCCGTTGCTGCTGTCGGTCTCGTCGTCGTCGTCGAACGGCATGCCCACTTGGCGCTCGTCCGCGCGCATCGGACGCGAGTCGACGATCTCGCCCGTGTCGGCGCGCTGGATCTCGACTACGTTGCGGGCGTGCCGTGGCAGCTCGACGCAACGGACCTCTCGGTGCTCGATGCCCGTGTTGACCTGCAACGCGAGCTCGGCGATGCGCTCGTCCGAGTCCTTGATCAGCTCGCCGAGGCGCTTGGTCTCGTCCTTCTTCTGAACCTCGAGAGCGGCGTGGCGCGACACCTCGCGCGCCATCTCTTCGCCGCGTAGCGCCTTTTCCCCGGCCGTCAGCGTGACCGGAAGCTTTCTGAAGATCTCCGTCATCCTGTCTTCTCCATGCGCTTGCCTCGTGTCGTCTCCGCACTGACCTCACGCGTCCCGCTCTCCACGGGCGCGACGTCGAGCGCCATCGGCACGTCGAACGCGAGCGTCTTGGCGCGCGCGAGCAAAAGCTTCATCTCGTGCATCGCAACGACCGCGACGAGCCCGCCCCCGAGGAACATGCCGGCGGTGCCGTAGACCAGCGGGTGCAGCGTCTCGGCGATGGCGCCGTCCTCGCGCAGCGTCATGCACACGACCTGGTCGGTGCCGGCTTCGAGAAAGCGCGGCGGCTCCTGCCAGGCCTGCCACGCGTCCTCGAGCGGACTGCTCTCGCTCATGCCGCACTCCCGGCCAAGCGAGGCCGCGCGTACGCCAGCTGCGGGCAGCGTCGCGCGCGGACCTGGGCAACGCGCACCTGTTTGCCGCTGCGATCGAGGCTGACCACGAGCTCGCCGTACCAGGGCGCACGCAGCACGACGCCACGGAGGGGTCGACCGCGGATGTCGCGCACCAGCTCGCCGAGCTCGTCGACCAACACGACGGGGTCGCCCACGCTGAACAGGGAGGCGCCGCTCACGGGACACCTCGAAAAAGATCGGCAGCCTGCAGGGGAGGACGAAGGGGTCCCTGCAGACTGCCGGAGACGCCGCGCGCAGCAGCGGGGGCGCCCACTGCGCAGGCGCACAAAACCAAGTTGGAGACGAATGTTG
>DASUME010000098.1:0-4187 GCA_036277895.1 Polyangiales bacterium | reverse complement strand
GCAATCCAGATCGGATTGTCGATCACGTGCTGACGGATCTGCGCAGCCTGACGATCGAGCCGCACCAGGTTTTGACGGAACCTTGGCGGCACCGCGGTTCGGTTCTCGCGCGCGGCGACCTGTTCCTGGAGCCATTCCTTGCGCGTGGGGTCCTGCGGCAGCGGCGGTGCGCCGTTGGCCTTATGTTCTGCGAGGCCTTGGTTGCGTTGCCTCGCGGATTCCTCCTCGAGAACACGAAGCCGGCCCTCCGCCGCTTCCAGCATGCTGAGCACTTCGCGATCGTCGAGGACCGGTGACGGGGAAGCGCGGCCCACGGCCGCAATCTCCGCGATGGTCGGCACGTGACCGAACGCGGCCACGACCTCAGGATGAGCGGTCGCCGGCTGCGACTGAACTTGTGGTTGCCCTACGGAGGAGTTTGCTCCCCGACCCACCTCTCTCGTGGCCTGCGGGCTGCGCTCGTGCGCCATGTCCCGCAGCGCTGCGGCGGTTTGCTGCAAGAAGCTGGACGCCTCAAGATCGCGATCCCACAGCACGCGTTGCTCGGCGGTCTGCAGCAGGTCGATCGCGCGGCGCACCTGCGCCAGGTCGCGCACGATGCGGGCATGCGTCTCGAGGTTTGCGGTCGGAGGGATCTTGTCTGTCAGCCCGAGCAGGAACTCGTCGCCTCCAACTCGCTTGAGCGCGCCTCGCGTCTGAAGCTCCTCGCGCAGTCCGGCGGTATCGGGGGCGGCTCCCCGCTCTCGCAGCGACCGCAAGCTCTCGAAGGCGAGTGCGTGAGACTCGACGTAGAAGTCGTCCTTGGACAGGGTGTCCATGACGCCGGGAGAACTCTTCGCGTTCAGGACGATGCTGGCGAGGACGGCGCGCTCCGCCTCTTCGGAATACGGCTTGGATAGCGGCGCGCTGCGTTGGGGCTCTTTGTCGCGCAGTGTAGCCATCGGTGGAGAGTCGGGGTCCCCAAGTTGGCTCAGCGCGTTCGACGCGCGCCGGAGGAACTCTGCGGCATCGCCGCCATGGCCCTCATGCGCTTTTTGGATGAAGTGTCGGAGCGTTCGAAGCGTGCTTCGCAACGTGCTTGCGCTGCGGACCGAACGAGCAAGCTCTTGCGCGCGCGCCATGGACGGGATCGTGTCGCTCAGCGCGCGAAGGAACTCGCTTCCGCCCACGCGCTCGAGCTGCCCCTTTCGTCTGAGCGCTTCCGTCAGCGTGATCTCGTCGACGGGTACGCCACGCTCCTGCAGCTCAACGATGGCCTCGTAGGTGAAGCGATGAGGCTCGGTGCTGAAGTGCAACGGAGCGAGCGAGGAATCGCGAGCTGCTCGGAACGTACTGTTGTCGAGTAGCAGCGTGCCGAGCAGCGCGCGTTACTCGTCGACGCCGCGCGCCATAGAACGGTCACGCTCGCCACGCGCCGCCCGCGGCGATGGAGTCGGCCCGGCGCGGCGGCTCTTGGTGGGCAGCGGCGGAGGCGTTCCAGGCTTGCGCGGCGGTCCGACCGTTGTCGCCGTTCGCTTTGCGCGCGCACTGACGTCCTGCACGACGTTGTCGATCAACTGCGCAGACACATTCTCTTCCTCAGTCTCCATGGCAGTCTCCTTGATCGTGCGCTCAGCGAGCGCGACCTCTTTCGCGCGCGCGTTCGTGTTCGAGCGAGGCACCGAACACGACCGTCATGCCGACCTCGAGTCGTCCCTCGGGAGCGACCGACCGCTCATTCCCGATGACGAAGGGCCCGCCGTCCGCATCACGCAGCAGGACCAGGCGCTGTCCGTGCTCTTCGGCGAGCTGGACGACTTCGTAGCGACGTCCCTTGTCGTGCGAGCTGGCGGGACGGAAGCGCATGGCGCCGGCAGCCTGGTTGGCGATCCGTGCGTGCTCCACCAGCTGCGCTTCCAGGCGCGCATTCTCCACAAGGGTGCGAACGCGCGTGTGTCGGTCTTGCACTGCGCGGATCGCGGCGTTGTGCTTGCGCGTGGCTGCGGCTGCGCGTGCCAGAACGCGTCGATCGCCGCGCACGGCACGTAGGCGGAGACGAGCTTGCTCCTCGGCGCGCTCGGCCGATCGAAGGGCCTCAGCCCTGGCCCGATGCGCGGCGGTTCCGGCGGCGGCTTGCAACGGGTGTTCGCGTTCGAACACGGTCAACGCGTACCGCGCCTGCCTCAGCGCTCGGTCCGCCTCGCGCAAGTCGACGCGCGCGGCGATGACGGTCGGAGAGCGATCCAGCATCTGCGCCCTACTCACCTGCGGGGCGCTGGCCTGCGCGCGAAGCGTCGCGATGAGGTCGTCCTGCTCGTCCGCCGAGAGTCCGAGCACGAAGGCATCGGAGAACTGCGTGCGGCGGAGGGTGGCCGCGGGGTGTGACGCGGTCACGTCGAGCTGGTGCTCGTCGGCCTGGTGGTCGCCGGCCTGCAGCTCGAGCGCCATCGGTGTGACTTCCTCGCGAGCGAGGCAATGGCGAAGGCGCTCGAAGGACGCGAATTCCTCGGCGCTGTACACAAGCTGCGCATCCTTGCGGTGCCGGGTCAGGATGACGTTCGTGGCGAACGCGTCGAGGTGCCGGCTCGCGAGGGCGAATGTGCGGTCGACGGTGTCGCCCTGCCCCTTATGGATGGTGTGGGCGTAGCCGTGATCCACCGCGTTGTACTGCCCAACGTCGAACGTCAGCTCGTGGGAGCCGTCCGGCAACGCGCGGTCGAGCCGCACCATCACGCGCTGGCCGTCGATGATGTCGATCGTTCCGAGCGTGCCGTTGCGAACGCCCATGCCGTAGTCGTTGCGCAGAAAGACGATGCGATCGCCTTCTGCAAAGCGACGCACCCCGCGGCTCGTGCGAAAGGTGTGGTCGGTCCCGAGCTCGAGGGCGCGCTTGCGCTTGGAACGCGCGAGCTGGTTCAGTTCCCGAACATCCGCGCGCCGGAACGCGACCATGAGCGAGGTCTCGGTGGGATGCGCTTTGCGGTGCTCCTCCCAGAGCGCCACGACTCGCTGGCGTGCGGCCCCGGCGTCGGCGACCTGCAGGATGTGCCCGCGCGCGTGATAGGCGTCGAGCGCGTCCCGCGCGCGCTCGTCGGCGAAGGCACGGGTCTGCTCCTGCATCCACTCCTGCTCCTGCCGGCGGATCTTGGTGAGCTTGGCTGCGCCGAATCGCTGTCGGAGAAGGCGCATGGGTGCGCCGGCCTCGATCGGCTGCAACTGACGCGTGTCGCCGACGAGGACGAGCTTTGCGCCCGCCGCACGTACCTCGTGCATGACCGCGGCGAGCTGGCGCGTGCCGACCATCCCCGCCTCGTCCACGACGAAGACGTCGCGCTCATCGAGGCAGCGCACCTGGCGCCGCCAACTCGCCTGCCATGAGTGCAGCGTGCGGGACGGGATGCTGGCGGACGTTTCGAGGCCGTCCGCGGCCTTGCCCGCCAGCGAGGCACCGTGGACGCGGTAGCCCCCAGCCTCCAACGCCTGACGAGTGACCTGGAGCATCGTCGATTTGCCCGTCCCCGCAGGGCCTTCGACGATGACGAAGTCGCCACCGCACGCGATCGCGCGTACCGCGTCGGCCTGGTCTTGCGAGAGCTTGATCGGCGCGAGTTGAATCGCCTGCTCGACGAGCGCGTCCGGGACGCGGTGCGTCGCCTGCTGTCCGGCGAACTGGGCGTAGCGAACGAGCGCTTCCTCTTGCTGCTTCATGTCGCGCGTTGTGAAACGCTCGAACCCGTTCCGGTCCAGGCCGCACTCCACCAGTTCGGGGCAGGTCCGCACCGCCGCCCACGCCGCGCGATACTGCGCCTCGTCCCCGGTGTGACTCCGGAGAAGGCCCTCGAGGTCACCACGGGTGAACGTCGCCTTGCGCTCGGTCAGGAGCTGCAGGGCAACTTGGGGCTCGCGGATGATCCGGTTGCCGTTCTCGCGCGTAATCGTCGCATGGCGATCGGCGCGTTCGCGAACGTGCGGCCGCCGGTCCGTAGGAGCGTCTTCGCGCTTGCGGAAGAGCTTCGGACGTGGCGTGAGCTTGATGCCCCGCTCCGCGTAGCTCCGATGATCCACGCGTTCCGCGTGACCAGCTTCAGCGAGCCCCTCGTTGAGCACGACCGCCAGCTGCTCCCGCCAGCGGAGAAACATTTCGCGCTGCTTCCTGCTCCGCTTGGGCACGAAGTCGTTCCAGCTCCGCTCCTTGTTGCCGAATCCTT
>DASUME010000097.1:0-11120 GCA_036277895.1 Polyangiales bacterium | reverse complement strand
GATCGTGATGGTGCTGAACATGCGCGGGGAGACGCTCAAGGAGCAGGCGGCGGTGGGGCTCGCGCAGGCGCAGAACATCACGCGGCTGCGCAAGGTGGCCAGCGAGACCGCGCACAAGCTCGGCATGTACTACACGCTTCCGGCCTGCGAGGCGGCGGAAGCACCCGAGCGCGCGACTTATATCCACTCGAAGTTGATGATCGTCGACGACCGCTTCCTCACCGTGGGCTCGGCGAACCTGACCAACCGCAGCATGGCCGTCGACACCGAGCTCAACGCCACGGTGGAGGCGGAACACGCGGAAACTGCGCTGGGATTCGCAATCCGCAAGGTGCGCGCTAGCTTGCTCGCCGAGCACACGGGCGGGCCGGAAGTCCCGACCGTGGAGGGCCTGGTCGCGCAGCTCGACGCGCTCACGCTGAACAAAGGGGAAGGCCCGTGCCGCTTGCGGCTGCATCCTTCGCCGACTATCAGCGAGCGCGCCGCGTTGGCGCTGGTCGATCCGCAGCAGCTGCCGTTCGACCCGAGCCGGGTCGAAGACTTCGACGACGAGGCAAAAACCGATTTCCTTGGAGGCCTGCAACGCACGGTGCGCGAGCTGCTCGCCACGCGCGACAAGGGCTGAGCAAGACTGGAGTGAGACGATGCAACTGTTGACGGACGCCGCCTGGAACGACCTGAGTAACATCGCGCAGCGCTACGGCGTGAGCACGGACGCGGCGCGCACGCTGCTCGACGCGCTGTGGCGCGGCAACGGCAGCATGGCGCAGTTCAACCACCCCGAGCTCGGCGGCTATGGGCAGTGGATGCGCGGTGGCATGACGATGGTCGGCGACATGTTCAACAACGGCCTCAAGGCCACGGTCGACAACCTGTGCGCCGAGCTGAACCGCCTGCTCGAGCGCGGCAATCCCTACGTGCAGCAGGCGCAGTCGCAAGGCGGAGGCGGCGGCAACTGGTGGCCCTCGGAGCTCGGCTCGCCGAACAGCTCGGGCGGGCAGAACAACATCCGCTACGCCTACTTCTCGGGCTCGCGCCGGCTCGCGATCGAAGAGGGCGGCGTCGTCACGGTGTACGACACGCTGCAGCACCAGATCGGCGGCGTGTCGCAGCAGCAGAGCGGCGGGCACTCGCTCACCTTCAGCAGCCAGTTCGGCAACGTCGATCTGTCGCAGCTGCCGGTGGTGTCCGGCAACCAGCCGCAGGCGCAGTACCAGGCGCCGCAGCAGCCCCACAATCCGGCGCCCAGCTACAGCTCTTCGAGCTCGTCGAGCGACAACGAGGCGGACATCTTCGCCAAGATCGAGAAGCTCGCGAACTTGAGGCAGAAGGGCGTGCTCAGCGACGACGAGTTCAACGCCAAGAAGGCCGAGCTGCTGTCGCGGATCTAGTCTCCGTCGTCCGGGGGCAGCACGTCGCCGCGCTTCTCCAGCCAGCGGCGTAGCTGGTTGCGGTGCATGCCGAGCGCGCGTGCGGTGCCGCGCACGTTGCCGCTCTGCTCGGCCAGCGCCTTCTCGATCTCCTCGTCGGTCGGCACGCGCGCCTTGGGGCGGCCGGAGGGCGTCTCGCTGATCGGCGCGGTCGACGTGATCTGGCGGCCCGCTTCGGCCGACAGGTGGTGCGTGTCGACGAGCGATACTTGCTCGGCGAGCGCGCGATGCGCCGCGCGTCGGGCCTCGTGCAAGAGCTCGCGCACGTTGCCCGGCCAGGTGCGCAGCGCGACCTCCTCCAGGAACGTCACCGCCGCACTGAGGCCTGCGTCGACGGCCTGCAGCTCGTTCGCGATCAACCACGGGAGCTCGTCGAGCCGCTCGCGCAGCGGCGGCAGGTCCACCTGCGGGCGGCCCAGCCGGAAGTACAGGTCCTCGCGGAAGCGCCCGCGGGCCACCTCGTCGCGCAGGTTGCGGTGGCTCGCGACGCAGAGCGCGATCTCGATCTGCTTCGGCTTGGTGGCGCCGAGCGGCATCACCTCGCGCGTCTCCAGCACGCGCAGCAGCTTGGCCTGCACCTGCGGATCGAGCTCCGCGATCTCGTCGAGGAACAGCGAGCCCTTGTGCGCGGCCTGCATGTAGCCCTCGGCGTCCACGTTCGCGCCCGAGTAGGCGCCGCGCTGCGCGCCGAACAGCAGGCGCTCCGCGAGCCCCTCCGGGATCGCGGCGCAGTTCACCGCCACGAACGGCGCCTTGGTGCCGACGCCGAAGCGCGCCTCGTGGAACGCGCGCGCCGCCAGCTCCTTGCCGGCACCACTCTCGCCGCGCACGCAGAGCGTGCTGCCCGAGCGCGAGGCGAGCGCGATCTCGGTCCACGCGCGCGTCAGGCGCCCCCCAAGCACCGGACCCGTCAGCGGTAGCTTGCGTGCCGCGACCTCCTTGAAGGGCGCCACGTCCGGCACCGCCCAGAGCAGGCTGCGGCCGATCCGGATCAGCGGCTCACCGCCGCAGGTGCGCTCGCCGGTCAGCTCCTCGCCGTTCACGAACGTGCCGTTGCGGCTCTCCAGGTCCTGGATCTCCCAGGCGCTCTTGGTGTGCCGGATGCGCACGTGGCGGCGCGAGATGCGGTCGTCGTTCTCCAGCAGGCCCTGCGGGCTCCCGCGCCCGACCTCGACGCCGACCGAGCCCACCTCGAAGGCGGCGCCCGACGGCTCCCCGGCGTTCATCACCACGACGATGCCGGGCCTCGCACGGCGGGTGATCGACCCGGTGCGGTCGCTGTCGTCGCGTGTCTCGTCGTTGCTCGGCATCGAGGCCGTACTGTAACTCGGCCGAGCCAGTGGGGCGATCTTGTCAGCCCGAAGCGAGCTCGGAGAGCCAGGCGCTCACGTCGGCGTCCGAGGGCATGCGCCAGTCGCCGCGCGGGGAGAGCGCCACGCTGCCCACTTTCGGTCCGTCCGGCGTGCAGGACCGCTTGAACTGATTGAAGAAGAAGCGGCGCAGGAACAGCTCCAGCCAGCGCCGGAGCGTGGCCCGGTCGTAGCGGCCGGCGAACGCGCCCTCGGCCAGGCCCAGGATGCGCAGCGGCCGGCGGGCGTGGCGGACGAAGTGGTAGAGGTAGAAGTCGTGCAGCTCGTACGGCCCGAGCGCGGTCTCGGTCAGCTGCGCGATCTTGCCCTGCTCGTCCGGCGGCAGCAGCTCCGGTGAGATCGGCGTCTCGAGCACGGCGAACAGGAGCTGGCGCAGCTGGGCCGGATCGCTGTCGGTCCAGGTGGTGATGCGCTCGTTGGCGACCCAGCGGATCAGGAACTGGATCAGCGTCTTCGGCACGCCCGCGTTCACGTCGTACATCGAGATCTGATCGCCCGCGTACGTGCTCCAGCCGAGCGCCTTCTCGGACAGGTCGCCGGTGCCCACCACGATGCCGCGCTCGCGGTTGGCCACGCTCATCAGCAGCAGCGTGCGCATGCGCGCCTGCACGTTCTCGAACGCGAGGTCCGCCAGCGCCTTGTCCTTGCGAATGCGCGCGAGCAGCTCGTCGACCGTGCCGGCGCCCGCGGGATGGCCGAACGCCTCCAGCACCTCGCGCGACAGCTCGCTGATCTCGACGCGCTGAAACGTCGCGTGCAGCGCGTGCGCGAGCTGCTCGGCGTTGCTCTGCGTGTCCGCCGTGGAGCCGAAGCCGGGCATGGTCAGGCACACCAGGTCGCTGCGCGGGCGGCCGATCAGGTCCAGCGCATTGGCGCACACCAGCGCGGCGTGCGTGGAGTCGAGCCCACCCGAGAGGCCGAGCACGAGCTTCTGCTCGGCGCCGACGTTCGACAGCCGGGTGGCGAGCGCGTTGGTCTGGATCTCGAACGTCTCCCAGCAACGCGCGGCCAGCGTGGCCGGATCCTTCGGCACGAACGGGTGCGGCGCGAACGTGCGCTGCAGCGCCTCCAGCGGCTGCGACTCGAAGTCCATCGAGCGGAACGCGCGTGGGTTTGCGCTCGCGCAGTCGCCGAAGGTGCCGAGCAGCGAGCGCTCGTGCTCCAGCGACTCGAGATCGACGTCTGCGCTGAGCAGCTGATCCTCGCGCGAGAAGCGCTTGGACTCCGCGAGCAGCCAGCCGGCCTCGTAGATGAACGTGTGCGCATCGAACGCGACGTCGGTCGACGACTCGGACGGCCCGGCCGCGACGTAGACGTACGCGCACTTGCCGCGATCGGAGCTGGCCGCCGCCAGCAGCTTGCGCTGCTCGGCCTTGCCGACGAGGAAGTTGCTGGCGGACAGGTTGCAGATCACCGTCGCGCCCGCGGACGTGAGCGCGGCGCTCGGCGGCGTCTGCACGAACATGTCCTCGCAGATCTCCACGCCCACGGTCAGCCCGGGCAAGGTCGAGGCGAACAGCAGGTCGGTGCCGAACGGCACCTCCTCTCCGAACAGGCGCAGCAGCGAGCCATCGCCCACCTCGGTGCCCGGGCGAAACCAGCGCCGCTCCTCGAACTCGCGGTAGTTGGGCAGGTAGCTCTTGGGCACGATGCCGAGCAAGCGGCCGCCCTGCACGGCTGCCGCCACGTTGTACACGCCGACGTGCGTGCGCAGCGGCAAGCCGACCAGCGCCAGCGGCGCCAGCTGCGCGCTGGCCGCGATGACCTCGCCCAGCGCCTCCAGCGCGCCTTCGAGCAAGGTTCGATCGAGCAGCAGGTCGCGGGCGGTGTAGCCGACCAGGCCGAGCTCCGGGAAGGTCACCACGTGCAGGCCGTCGTGGTGGGCGCGCTCGAACAGCTTCAGCGTGCGCTCGCAATTGTTCGCCAGTCCCGCCACCCGCACGGCGGGGATCGCCGACCCCACCCTCGCAAAACCCTGCATGCCGCAACTGTGCGTGCTGCCGATCCGCCCCGCAAGAAGCAGTCATGCCACGCTCCGTGCGCAGCCAGTGGGGCAAGAGGTCACGCCGCAACGCCGCTGCTCACGTGCGCCCGAGCACGGATCGCGTACCCACGGAGCGCCGGCAAAATGGCGCAGTTTGCTGGCGAAATCGTGACAGCCACGCGCTCCGCGACCGGCCGCTCGCGGCTTCGGCACGCCCGATGCAAAAGCCCCAACCAAGAAGTTCGCGGATGAGCTCGGTCGAGCTCGTACAACCCCAGGAGCCCATCATGATTCGTTACGCAGCCATCTTTTTCATCGTCGCCCTGATCGCTGCCTTCTTCGGTTACGGCGGAGTCGCAGCAGGTGCCGCGGGCATCGCGAAGCTGTTCTTCATCGGCTTCCTCGTCCTGGCGGTCGTCACGGGCGTCGCCGCGCTGCTCGGTGGGCCGCGTCGCCTGCCTTGAACAGCCGCTCCTCCGTGCCTCGCGTCTCCGAGTTCGATAGAGTGCGAACGTGGACGCTGACGAGGAACTGGAAGTAGCGAGAGCCTCGATTGAAGTCGCCGCGCCGATCTGGCGCCGGCGACTCAAGCTATTTGCGCCGGTCTTGCTGGTGATCGCGGTCGCCGCAGCCTGGTACTTCGGCGACCTCCGCGCGCTGAACTCGCCGGACAAGGTCGCTGCGGCCGCCGAGAGCCTGCGCGCGAGCCCATGGGCGATCGTGTACGTGATCGTCGCATTCGCCATCGGCTCGTTGCTGTTCTTCCCGATCACCGCGCTGATGGCCGGAGCCGCACTGGCGTTCGATACGCTGCACGGCTTCCTCTACGCGTACCTGGGTGCGCTGTGCGCTGCCATGATCACGTACTGGGTCGGGCGCCTGCTCGGCACCGAGATCTTGCGCTACGTGCGTGGCCCCAAGATCGAGCGCTTCCAGCGCGAGCTGCAGACGCACGCGTTCCGCGCCAGCTTGGCCGCGCGCTTCGTGCCGGTGGGCAGCTTCGCGATGCTCAACATGCTGGCGGGCAGCCTGCACGTGCCGTTTCGCTGGTACGTGCTCGGCAACATGGTGGGCATCCTGCCCGGCGCGCTGATCCTCACGCTGTTCGCAGACCAGCTCGCGGCGGCCGCACAGCACGCGGACAAGCCACGGCTGCTCGCGGTCGGCGGCGCCCTGCTCGTGATCGCCGTGGTCTACTTCTTCTGGCGCAGGCGTGTGCGCCGCCAACGCCGTGCGACCTTGAAGGAGAGCCTGGCCGAGTGAAGCTGCGCGTCGCGTCGTACAACGTGCATGGCTTCGTCGGCAGCGACGGCAGGTGCGACGTGGGCCGCATCGCCGAGGTGGTGCGCAAGCTCGACGTCGACGCGATCGCGCTGCAGGAGGTGACGTTCGATCAGCCGGCGCTGGAGCTCCCCGGCTATCGCTCGTTCAGCGCGCCGGTGCAGCGGCACGAGCTGCCCTTCGGCAACCAGATCTTGACGCGCCTGCCGATCCTCAGCGAGCGCAAGATCTGCCTCGCCTACCACGGCCGCGAGCCACGCAATGCGCTCGAGGTGATCATGGAGACCGGCGCGCGGCCGCTGCGGCTGATCGCGACCCACCTCGGCCTGCGCCCGGGCGAGCGCCGGTTTCAGGTGAAGCGGATCCTCGAGCACGTCGTGGGCGACGAGAGCTCCGTGACGGTGCTGCTCGGCGACTTCAACGAGTGGTTCCTGCTCGGCCGCCCGCTGCGCTGGCTACACGGCCGCTTCGGCCGCAGCCCCGCGGTGGCCACCTACCCGGCGCGCTTCCCGCTGTTCGCGCTCGACCGCGTCTGGGTCCACCCGCGCCAGGCCCTCACCCGCTTCGGCAGCTACGCCGCAGCGCGCACCGAGTCGGATCACCTGCCCGTGCTGGCCGAGATCGACGTCTAGCTCCGCTCGGGGTCGCTCTGGCGCATGATCGCGCTGGCGATCAAGACGACGGCGGCCAGGCACGGGACCAGCCAGACGGCAGCGGAGAGATCTCCCTGCTGCAGGCGCTGACCGACCAGAAATCCGGGCACCGAGACGAGGGCGACGAGGGTGGAGGCGACGATTCGGCTCTGGAACATTGCCCAGAGTCTTAACGGCCATCCCCGGCCCTAGTAAAGTCCGTCCTGTGAGTTCCGCCTCGCGCGTGCGAGAGATCCGCGCCTAGCGCCCCTCAAAGACACTCCGTCTTCACATGTCGGATACCGTCTTGGTCCAGGTAGTAGGGAGGTGAGCAGTCCACCTCCGGTGCCTTGGCGGCGGGCTTGCGGCGCCGCTTCTCCTTTGCGGGCGGAGGTGGCGTCTCGATGATCGGCTTCGCGAGCGGAGGCGCGACCTGCGGCTCGGGTGGAGGCGCGACGACCGCCGGCGTGACCGCGACGGGAGGCGCGAGCACCGGGGGCGGCGCGCGATGCAGCCACCAGTAGCCGCCCGCCGCCGACGACAGCGCGAGCAGCAGCACGGCGAGCCAGCGCCCCGTCTTCGCCGCCGTCGGCCCGGTGGTCGGCCGCGTGCTCGACTGCGCGCGCTTCGCGTAGGGCGTCACGCGCGTGGACGGTCCGTCGACCTGGGCCGCCGTGTCGATCATCGTGCGCAGCTGCGCCGCGCGCTGCGCGAGCCCGGGCCCCGCGACCTGCTGCAGCCAGTCGGCGATCTCGGACTGGCTCGCCACACGCAGCGAGCGCTCGATCGCGTTGGCCATGTCGCGTGCGGTGGCGAAGCGCTCCGCGGGCTCGCGCGACAGCGCGCGTAGCACGATCGCGTCGAGCTCGGTGGGCACCTCGGCGTTGAGCTCGCGCGGTGGGGTCACCGGCTCGTTGAGCACGCTGTGGATCAGCTCGCCCTCCGACGCGCCGTCGAACAGCATGCGGCCGGTCAGCGTCTCCCAGAGCACCGCGCCCGCGCCGTACACGTCCGCGCGCCGGTCGACGCCTCTGCCGCGGATCTGCTCCGACGGCATGTACGCGAGCTTGCCCTTCACCTGTCCTGCGGGTGTGGTGCGCACGCGTCCGCGCGCCTTGGCCACGCCGAAGTCCGCCAGCCGCGCCACGCCGTCGACGCCCACCAGCACGTTGTCCGGGCTCACGTCGCGATGCACGATGCCGAGCAGCTCGCCGCCCTCGTTGCGCGTCTCGTGCGCCGCATGCAGCCCGTGCAGCACGCCGGTCACCAGACCTGCCGCGATCGCGACCGGCAGCGGCTCGCCACCGGTGGTGTCGAGCAGGCGCGCCAGCGACTCGCCGTTCACGTACTCCATCACCAGCCACAGCTCACCCCGCTCGGCGAGCACGTCGAGCGTGGGCACCACGTTGGTGTGCGCGATGCGCGAGGCCGTGTGCGCCTCGTCGATCAACATCTCCGCGAAGTCGCGGTCGCTCGCGAACTGCTCGTGAAGCCGCTTGATCGCGACCGGGCGCGCGAAACCCGACGGGCCGAGCAGGCGTCCGAAGTGCACGGTGGCCATGCCGCCGGAGCCGATCACGCCATACATGGTGTAGCGGCCGAGCTGACGTGGCTCCTGGTATCTGCTCTCGGACTCCACGCGCTCCTCCCGGATGTTCCTCGATGCCGGCGCCCGTGTCGACGCAGATGTAGGGTGGCGATAGACTGCCGGTCTTCTTGAACCATGCACGCACTTCGCGCTCTCCTCCTCCTCCTCGTGTGCCTCGTGAGCGCCTCGGCGCACGCCCAGGCAAGCGCCTGCGTCAGCGCCCATGAAGCCGCCCAGCGCGCGCGGCGCGACGGCAAATTCCTGGAAGCCCACAAGCAGTTGCTGCAGTGCGCGCAGTCGCAGTGCCCGCGGGTGGTCCGCAACGACTGCACCACCTGGGCAAACGAAGTTGCCGCCAGCACCCCCTCGCTGGTGTGGGCGGTAAAGGGCAGCCGCGGCGAAGATCTGTCCGCGGTCCGTGTGCTCGCCAACGGCGTGCAGATCGCCGACCGGCTCGATGGTCGCGCGATCGAGGTGGACCCCGGGGTTTACAAGTTGCGCTTCGAGGCCGACGGCTACTCGGCGCGCGAGGAGACGATCGCGGTGCGCGAGGGCGAGAAGACGCGGCTCGTCCACGTGCAGCTCGATTCTTCGCTGGCGCCCGAGGTCGTGGCGGCGCCCGTTGCGCCTCCTGCACCGGCACCGCAGCGTGGTCGCGTTTGGTCGCCCGCCTCGATCGCGCTCGGTAGCGTGGCGATCGCGAGTGGCGCGGCGGCGCTCGGCATCGGCCTCTGGGGCAAGGGCGAGTACGACGACGTGCGCAGTCGCTGCGGGCGCGCGAAGAGCTGCAGCGATGCAGACGTGGAGACCGGACGCCGCGCGTACATCGCGGCGGACGTTCTCGCCGGCGTGGCAGCAGCGACCGCCGTCGCCACGGTGTGGGTCTTCGTGCACGACAACCGCGAGCGCGCGACGGCGGTCAGCGCCGTGCCCAGCCGCGATGGGCTGCACGTGTCGCTGACGCGCGCGTTCTAGCGTCAGTGCGGCGCGATCGGCTTCGCGGGCGCAGCCGGTGCAGCAGGCGCGACCGGCGCAGCCTTCGCGGGCGCGACAGGCGCAGGGGCGGGCTTGGCCGGAGCAGGAGCCGCCGCGGCGGCACCGCTGTTCAGCTCTTGCAGCTTCGCACGCACGGACGCGAGCTGCGTGATCACGTCGTTCACGTCGTTGCGGACCTGCTCGGCTTCCTTCGCCGAGCGCGCCTGCGCCTGCTCACCCTGGGTCGCCAGCGAGCCCGCCGCCGTGCGCGCCTTGGCTGCATCCACGCGCGCAGCGTTCGACGCCGTCAGCGCTTCCTTGGCCGCGGCGTCGGCCGCCTTTGCCGCTTCCGCCGTGGGCGCGTAGCTCTTGTCGGCCGTCTCGTACGCGACCTTGGCGGCGACCTGCGCCTGCTTGGCGGCCTCGAGCGCCGCCAACGCCTTGGTCACGTTTTCCTGCGCGCGCGTGAGCGCCGGCGAGGGATCGCCCTCCTTGGACTTCGTGGGCACCGGAGCGGCCTTCGCAGGCGCGGCTCCTGCGGGCGCTGCGGCCGGCGCGCTCGACAGCTTGGTCAGCGCGGCGCTCGCGTTGTCGTGCTGCTTCTGCGCCTTGGTGACCGCGGCCTCGGCAGCCTTGCTCGCCTTCTCGCTCTTCGCCTTCTCGGCGGCGCCCTGCTTCTCCAGCGTCTTGAGCTGCGCGGAGGCGGTCTGCGCGTCCTTGGCCGCCGTCTTGGCCTGCTCGCTCGCCTCGAGCGCCGCCTTGGCCGCCGTCGAGACCGCGAGCTCGTGCGCCGTCACCGCCGCTGCGGCGCTCTGCACCTCGGGCCCCTTGGTGCTCGCCGTCGCCAGCTCGCTCTCCGCCTTCTGCAGGTGCGGCAGGCCCTTGGCGGGACCCGCCTTGCTGTTGGCAGCGCCGTCGAACGCACGCTGCGCGGTCTTGCCCGCGCTCAGCGCCTGCTGGAACTCCTTGCGCCCCTTCGCGAACGTCTCCTTGGACGTCTTCAGCTCCGCGGCCGCCTTCTCTGCGGCCTCGCGCTTGGAGGCCGCGGTGCTCGCGGCTTCCTTGGCCTTAGCGCTGGCGCTGGTCGCGGTCTGCGCGAGCTGCGCAGGCGAGGCGCTCGGTGCCGCACTTGGCGCAGCGCTCGGTGCCGCGCTTGGCGCAGCGCTCGGAGCCGCCCTCGGCGTGGGCGCCGGCGCGACGGGCGCGGGCGACACGACCTTGGGGGGCTCGGCTACCGCGATGCCGCCGAGCGCCAGGATGACTGCCGCCAGGGCGGCGGCGCTGGTTCCGATTCGTCGCATGATTCCTCCTAGATGCAGCCGCTGCAGAGCAAGACGGCGGGAACTGTGCCCAGTGCGTCGGAGACCTCTCCCCGCGCCCGGACCCCCTCCGGAAGCCAGGAGGCTACCCCTGTCTGAGAATTTTCGCTGCGGTTTCGACCAACGATCCGGCTGCAAACGCAATTTTTCGTGCCCCGAGGTACTCCGTGCCGGGCGTCGGTTCACGCGCTCGTCGCAAACGGGCTGCTACGTTCGGTGCGATGGCGGATTCCGGTGAGGGACCTCCGAAGCTCGGGGCCCTGCGCGACCTGTGGAACAAGTACGGACTGATCGTGGTCGGCAACGTGGTCTTCTTCGCGTTGCTGTACTTCATCCAGTATCGGCCCAATAGCCGCGACAGCCGCGCGACCGAGCTGCTGATGCTCGCGCAGCGCGAGGAGTCCGAGCAGCACCTCGAGGCGGCCGAGTCCGTGTACAGCAAGATCCTCGCGGACTACCGCGACTCGGGCGCAGGTGTGGTCGCGCGCGAGCGCTTGCCCAAGGTCCTGGCGCTGGCGAAGAAGAAGCGTGAGACCCAGGC
>DASUME010000096.1:0-9984 GCA_036277895.1 Polyangiales bacterium | reverse complement strand
GTCGCTGCGCTAACACGTCGACGTCGCGGCCCGCGATCACACAACGCGCGGGCGCGTTGATCGCGGCCAGCTCGACGCTCTCGTCGAGGAAGGCCGCGAGCCGCTCGGGCGCGGCGGCCACCGCCAACATCGCGCCTTCGGGAGCGCGCTGCATCAGCTTACCGCGCAGCGAGACCAGGCCGATCGCGTCCGGCAGCGTCAACGTGCCCGCCAGGCAGGCAGCGACGTACTCCCCCACGCTGTGCCCGAGCAATGCACAGGGCGCGACCCCGAGCGCGATCATTGTCCGCGCCAGCGCGTACGAGAGCGCGAACGTCGCAGGTTGCGTGTACGCGGTGTCGTCGAGCTGCGCCTGCGCGGCGCGCAGCTGCCCCGGCGCCGGGAACAGCAAGGCACGCAGATCGAAGTCGAGCCAGCTCGCGCAGCGATCGAGCTGCTCGCGGAACACGTCGTCGCGCTCGTACAGCGCACGACCGGCCGCGACCTGCTGGCTACCCTGCCCCGGAAACAAGAACGCGACCGGTCTGCCCTCGCGCGCGTTGACCGCTTCGCCCCCCGCACGCAACAGCGCGATCGCCTCCGCCCGCGAGTCGACACGGCGCGCCCAGCGCTGCGCAAAGGCGCGCCGGCCGTGCGCCAGCGTGTGCGCGAGATCCGTCACCCGCAGCGGCGAGCGCTCCAGCTCGTCGGCCACTGCCTCACGCAACATCACCAGCTTCTCGGGCGAGCGCGCGGACAGATGCAGCACGGCGGGGAAGCGTTCCGGAGAGAGCGCGGCCACGGGCGCCTCCTCCAGCACTACGTGCGCGTTGGTGCCACCGATCCCAAAGGAGCTGACGCCCGCGCGCAAGGGGTGTGCGCCACGCAGCTCGCAGGCCTGCGCGGCGACGAAGAACGGCGAGCTGGCGAAGTCGATCGCCGGGTTGGCCGCGCGGTAGTGCAAGCTCGCAGGGACGCGGCGATGTTTGAGCACCAGCGCGGCCTTGATCAGGCCTGCCACGCCCGCCGCGGCATCGAGGTGCCCGAGGTTGGTCTTCAGCGAGCCGAGCGCGCAGTACTGCGTACGCTCGCTGCTGGTGCGAAACGCCCGCGTCAGCGCGGCGACCTCGATCGGATCGCCGAGCGGCGTGCCGGTACCGTGTGCCTCCAGGTACACGATCGAGTCGGCCGTCACGCCCGCCGCCTCGTGCGCATCGCGGACCGCGCGCGCCTGCCCGGCGACGCTCGGCGCCGTGAAGCCGGCCTTGCCGCGGCCGTCGTTGTTGATCGCGGAGCCCTTGATCACGGCCACGATCGGGTCTCCGTCCGCGAGCGCGTCGTCGAGCCGCTTGAGCAGCACCACACCCACGCCGCTGCCGGCCACCGTGCCCTGCGCCGCGGCGTCGAACGCGCGGCAGTGTCCGTCCGGAGAGGCGATGCCTCCGGGCTGATGCAGGTAGCCCACCTGCTGGGGCACGGAGATCGAGACTCCACCCGCCAGCGCCAGCTCGCACTCGCCGAGCAACAGCGACTGACACGCGAGGTGCACCGCCACCAGCGACGTGGAGCACGCGGTCTGCACGGCCACGCTCGGTCCGCGCAAGTCCAGTTTGTACGATACGCGCGTGGCCAGGAAGTCTTTGTCGAGCGCCAGCAGCGCGGCCATGTCCTGCGCGCTCTCGACGCGCCCGGTGCGCGGCAGCACGTGGAACAGGTAGCCGTTCAAGCTGGAGCCGGCGTAGACCGCCACGCGCGAGTCCAGGCGCGCCGGATCGAGCCCGGCGCTCTCGAACGTCTCGAACGCGCACTCCAGGAACTGCCGGTGCTGCGGATCGAGCTGCGCCGCAGCTTGCTCGCTGTAGCCGAAGAACGCCGCGTCGAACTGATCGGCGTCTGCGAGGGGCGCACTCGCGCGTACGTAGTCCGGCCGCGCAAGCATCTCCGCCGGCACTCCCGCCGCGCGCAGCTCCGGCTCGCTGGGACGTGCGATCGACTCCTCGCCCGCGCACAAGTTGCGCCACAGCGCAGCGACGTTGGCTGCACCCGGAAAGCGCCCCGCCATGCCGATGATCGCGATCTCGAGCGACGAGCTCATCGTTCGCCTCCACGGCGGCGCGCGAGCACCTCGGCGCGTCGCGCACGTGCGCCCTCGGGCGCCCTCTCGGGCGCTCTCGTACCTTCGAGCGCGGCCGCGAGCGCCTCGATCGTCGGATGCTGCAGCATCGTCAACACAGGCACCTCGCGCGCGAGATCCTCGAGCAGGCGGCTCTGCACCTGCGCGAGCAACAGCGAGTGCCCGCCCAGGTCGAAGAAGTTGTCGTGCACCCCGACCTCGCGGCCTGGCAACAGCTCACGCCAGATCGCGGCCAGCTGCTGCTCGAGCGCGCTGCGCGGCGCCACGGCCGCCTGCGCGCGACGCTCCAGCGAGAACGCGGGCAGCGCGCGCCGATCGATCTTGCCGTTCGCGCTGAGCGGAAAGGATTGCACCTGCACGTACGCGCTCGGCTGCATCGGCTCGGGCAAGCGCTCCCGCAACGCCGAGCGCAGCGCGGCCTCGTCCAGCTCGGTCGCGATCAGGTACGCCACCAGCTGCCCTTGCTGCTGCGCGACGCACGCCGCGCTCACACCCGGGAGCGCGCTCAGGCAGGCTTCGATCTCGCCGAGCTCGACGCGCACACCGCGCACCTTGACCTGCGCGTCGAGGCGACCGAGGAACGCGAGCGTGCCTCGTTGATCACGCCGCACGCGATCGCCCGTGCGATAGAGGCGCGCACCCGGTGTGCGCGGATCCGGCACGAAGCGCTCGGCGGTACGCGCGGGCTGCCCGAGGTAGCCGCGCGCGAGGCCTCCGCCCGCGATCGCCAGCTCGCCCGCGACGCCGTCCGGCACGACCTGCCCGCTCGCATCGAGCACATACAACGCGCAGCCCGCAAACGCCTCGCCGAGCGGCACGGCCTGTTCTCCCAGCGCTGGGATGAGCTCGCAGCACGCGCTGTCGATCGCCGCCTCGGTGACGCCGTAGCAGCTCAGCAGCCGGCACGTCTCGGGCAGCAGCGCGCGCAGCTTGCGCATCGTGCGCAGCGACCACACGTCCGAGCCCACGATCAAGGCGCGCAGCGCGAGCGGCTCCTGCGGCCAGAGCGGGAGCAGCGCCTCCACCTGCGCGGGCACCAGGTCGACCAGCGTGATCGCCTCGTCGCGCAGCGTCGCGAGCATGCCGCGCGGGTCGAGCGCGAGCGTGGCCGCACCGAGCACCAGCGTGCCGCCGTTGCACAACGCGCGCACCCAGTCCGCACTGAACACGTCGAACGCCGGGCTCGCGAGCGACAGCACGCGCACGCCGTCGAGCACCTCGCCGTAGCGAGCGCGCCAGCCCGAGAGCGTGTTCGCGAGCGCACGATGGGAGACGGCAACGCCCTTCGGCCGCCCGGTCGAGCCCGACGTGTAGAGCACGTACGCCAGCTGCTCCGGGTGCACCACCCGCGCAGGCGATGCGCCCGAGCGCGGCTCCGAGAGCTGCAACGTGCGCACCCCTTCGACCGGCCGGTCGCTCACCACGAGCGCCACCCTCGCGTCCTCCAGCACGAAGCGCGTGCGCTCCGCGGGCTGCTCTGGATCGATCAGCACGTAGGCCGCGCCCGCCTTCAGCACCGCGAGGATCGCCACCAGCAGGTCCGGTCCGCGCGGCAGCAGCACACCCACCACAGGCTCGTCGATTCCCACAGCCAGCTGGCTCGCGCGCGCCGCGAGCTCGCCGTACGACAGGCGCTGCTCGCCGTACACCAGGGCCTCGCGCTCCGGCGTGAGCGCCGCGTGGCGCGCGAACTGCACGTGCACGGGCTCGTCCGCGAACGGCTGCGCGACCGGCAACGCGGCCAACTCCTGACGCGACAGCCAGGGCACGGTCGACAAGCCCGCACCCGGCTCGCCCAGCCAGCGCGCCGCCAGCAGCGTGTAGTCCTGCGCGAGGCGCGCGATCGTGGGCGCCTCGAACAGCGCGCAGCTGTACTCGAGCACCAGCCGAAAGCCGCCGCGCTCGGGCACGATGTCGAGCGCCAGCTCCAGCTGCGCGCTCCCCGTGTCGAGCTGCTCCGCCTGCCAGTCTTCGCCCGCGAGCTGCTGCGACGGCTGCATCGAGATCATGGTCTGAAACAGCGGCGAGCGCGCGAGATCACGCGCGCCACCCGCCAGCTCCACCACGCGCTCGAACGGCAGCGCGCGGTTGCGCTGGGCAGCGGTCGAGCTCGCCTTCACACGGCGCACCAGCTCGCGCAGGTCCGGATCCCCGGTCAGGTCGAGCCGGAGCGCGAGCGTGTCGAGGTAGCACCCGACCACATCCTCATCGCGCGCGCTCTCTCTCGCCATCAGCGGCGTTCCCACGCAGAGGTCGTTCTGCCCGGTCAGGCGCGCCAGAAAACCCGCGTAGATGGCGCAAAACACCATGAACGGCGTCGCGCCTTGCTCACGCCCGAAGCCGCTCAACGCCGCCGTGAGCGAGTCCGGCAAGGCGAGCACGTGGCGCGCACCGCGGTAGCTCTGCAGCGCCCCGCGCGCATGATCGGTCGGCAGCTCGAGCGGCGCGAGCGGCCGCTCGAACTGCGCACGCCAGTACGCGATCACCTCAGGCGCCGGCTCACGCGCGCCGCACGCGTACTCGGCGTAGCTCCCCGAGATCGGCGAAGGCAACGCCGTACCTTCGCGCCGCGCGTCGTAGAACACCCGCAGATCGCGCACCAGGCGCGCCGTCGACCAGCCATCGAGCACGAGGTGATGGCCCACGAATACCAGCGCGTGCTCGTCTGCGTGCAAGCGCACCAGCAGAAAGCGCGCCGGGTCCTCGCGATCGAGCGCGAACGGCCGCCGGATCACCTCGACCGCCAGCTCCGCGAGCGACCTGCCCTGCGCTTCGATCACGGGCAGCGGCACGGGCTCGCCCACGACGGCAACCTGCTGCACCCCCTCGCGATCGAGCACGAAGCGGGTACGCAACGCCGGGTGGCGCTGCTTGAGCTCTTCGACCGACCAGCGCAGCGCGTCGACGTCGAGCGGCCCGCGCATGCGCACCGCACCGGCGATGTGGAAGGCCGGCTCGCCCGCCGCGAGCTGCTCCGAGAACCAGAGCCGCTGCTGCGCGGACGACAGCGGCACGCGCTCGCGCGCGACGTTCGAGGCGCGCTCCGCGCGAGGTCGGTCCTGCACCCAGTTCGCCAGGCCGGCGATCGTCGTCGTCTCGAACAGCTGCGCGCCGCTGATCGTGATCTGCAGCTCGTCTGCGATGCGCGCCGCGATCTGCGTCGCCTGCAGCGAGTCGCCGCCGAGCTGCACGAACTCCTGGTCGCGCCCCAAGCTGCCCGGCTCACGTCCGAGCACGGCCTCCCAGATCCCCGCCAGCGCGCGCTCGCGACCGTCGCGCGGCGGCTCAGCGAGCGTCTGCGCCGCGCCGAGGTCGCTCCACTTCACGTGCAGCGAACCGTCGAGCAAGCGCGCGCGGGTGGCCCGGCGCTGCACCTTGCCGCTGGTCGTGCGCGGCAAGGTGCCGTTCGCGATCAACACCACCGCGTGCAGCGCGATCTCGAAGCGCTCCGCGATCGCCTTGCGGATCGCGCGCGCCAGCTGCGGCAGGTCGCCGCGCGCCTCCTGCACGAGCACGATGTGCTCGTCGCCCTCGAGCGCGAACGCAGCCGCTCCGCCCGTCGTGGCGGCGTCTATCGCGGCCTGCTCCAGATCCTGCGGGTACAGGTTGCGCCCGCGCACGAGGATCAGATCCTTCAACCGCCCCGTGATGAACAGCTCGCCGTCGTGCAGCGCACCCAGATCGCCCGTGCGCAAGAACGGGCCGGCGCCGTCGGACGTGCGCGCGCCGAAGGTCTGCGCGTTCTCGTCGGGACGCTGCCAGTAGCCCTGCGCCACACTCGGCCCGGACAGCCACAGCTCTCCCACCTCGCCCTCACCGCAGCGCACGCGCGTCTCGGGATGTACCACCGCCAGCTCTAGCCCGCGCAAGAAGCCGCAGCCGATCAGCGCTGCGTCGTCGCCCGACGAGACCTTGCCCGCTTCGAGCGCACGCGCGTCGACCGCACGCACCGTCGGCTCGCGCTCCGCGACGCCACCGCTCACCAACAAGGTCGCCTCGGCCAGGCCGTAGCAGGGATAAAACGCGCGCCCCGAGAAGCCGGCCTCGGCAAATGCGCGCGTGAAGCGCTCCATGGTCTCAGCGCGCACGGGCTCGGCGCCGTTGAACGCGACCTTCCAGCTGGAGAGGTCGAGCTCCATGCGCCGCTCACGCGAGATCTTCTGAACGCACAGGTCGTACGCGAAGTTGGGTCCGCCGCTGGTGGTCCCGCGGTAGCGCGCCACCGCACGCAGCCAGCGCAGCGGATCGGCCAGGAAGTGCTGCGGCGCCATGTGCACACCGTCGATGCCGAGGTACATCGGCTGCAGCACGTTGCCGATCAAGCCCATGTCGTGGAACGGCGGCAGCCAGCCCACCACCACGCTCTGCTCGTCGTGCGAGAACGCGCTCGCGATCGCGCGCTGGTTCGCCAGCAGGTTCTCGTGCGTGAGCATCACGCCCTTGGGCGTGCCGGTGGAGCCCGACGTGTACTGCAAGAACGCGACGCTGCGCGCGTCGATCGCGGGCCTTCGGTAGCGCGCGGCGTCGTGCGTGGACTCGAGCGCGATCCAGGGCAGCTCGGCCAGCGCCGGGTCGACGGGCGAGCCGCGCACCTCATCGACGAAGCGCTGCGTGCTGATCACGACGCTGGGCCGGCAATCGCGCACGATGCCCAGCACGCGCGGCAGCCCGCGCTTGCTCGACGGCAGCGGCACCGGCACCGCCACCAGTCCGGCGTACAGGCACGCGAAGAACGCGCGCACGAACTCCGGCCCCGCCGGCACCAACAACAGCGCACGACCGCCCACCTCGCAGCCCGCATCGCGCATCGCCACCGCGAGCTCGCGCGAGCGCTGGTCGAGCTCGCCGTACGGCACGCGCTCTTCGTCCGCCTCGCCGTCGCGCAGGAACGTGTAGGCGCTGCGCTCGCCCATGCGCTCGGCGCGGCGCTGCATGAGCTCCACCCAGGTCGTGGACGCGCGCGTGGCCTGTTCGCTCTCGTTGCTCTGGTTTGCCATCGTTCCTCTACGCGCTGCGAACGCAGCCCGGCCTGCGCACGCGAAGCGCGCCACGTAAAACCTCAACGCCCCCCGCGCTTGCTCAGCCGAGCCGCGCAGCCACCGTCTCCACGGAGGCCTCGAAGATCTGCGCGACCTCGTCGATCTGTGCGGCCGTGATCACCAGCGGTGGCAAGAAGCGAACGACGCTGCCGTGGCGCCCACCGAGCTCGATGATCAAGCCACGACGCAAGCACTCCGTCTGCAGCGCGGAGGCCAGCCCGGCGTGTGCCGGATGGCTCCCGAGCGCGTCGCGCGCGGCCGCCGCGTTCACGATCTCCACGCCGATCATCAGACCGCGCCCGCGCACGTCGCCGAGCAGCGGATTGCTCCTGCGCACCCGCTCGAGGTGCGCCATCAAGCGCGCGCCCAGCTCGCGCGCGTGCAAGTCGAGCCGCGCGCTGCGGATCGTCTGCAAGGTGGCGAGCCCGGCCACCATCGCCAGCTGGTTGCCGCGGAAGGTGCCCGCGTGCGCGCCCGGCGCCCACTTGTCGAGCGCCTCGTCGTACACCACGACCGACAGCGGCAAGCCACCGCCGATCGCTTTGCTCAGCACCAGCACGTCGGGCTCGATCTCGGCGTGCTCGAACGCGAAGAAGGAACCGGTCCGCCCGAGTCCGGACTGCACCTCGTCGAGCACCAGCGGCACGTCGTGCCGGCGCGTCAGCTCGCGCATCGCGCTCAGCCAGCGTGCGGACGCCGGGATCACGCCGCCCTCGCCCTGGATCGGCTCGAGGATCATCGCAGCGGGCTGCACCACGCCGCTCTCGGGATCGCGCAGCACACTCTCGATGTAGGCGATCCCGGTGTCCTCACCCGCCTGCCCGCCGAGCCCGAACGGGCAACGATAGGCGTACGGGAACGGCAAGAACTGCACGTTGCCCGCGAGCCCGGGCAGGTCTCGCTTGGGCCCGAGGTTGCCCATCAGCGCCAGCGCTCCGTGCGACATGCCGTGGTAGGCGCCGTGGAATGCGAGCACGTTGGCGCGCTGGGTCGCGGTCTTCGTCAGCTTGAGCGCCGCCTCGACCCCATCGGTGCCGGTCGGGCCGCAGAACTGGATCTTCGCGCGGCGCGCGAACGAGCGCGGCAGCATCGCGAACAGCTCTTCGACGAAGGCGTCCTTGGCCGGGGTGGTGAGGTCGAGCGTCTGGAGCGGCAGCTGGTCGCGCAGCGCGCGCTGCAGGGCCTCGACGATCACGGGGTGGTTGTGGCCGAGCGCCAGCGCTCCGGCGCAGGACAAGCAGTCGATGAAGACGCGCCCTTCCACGTCCTCGACGTGGAGCCCACTCGCGCGCTTGATCGCGATCGGGATACGCCGAGGATAGCTACGCGCGTTCGACTCGCGCTGTGCCTGGCGGCGCAGCAGCTCCGGCTGTCCGAGCACGTGAAGACGACTCGAGTGCTCCTTCGACTCCAGCTCGACGGCAGCGTCACTCGCGACACTATTCGGCAATTTGGCCTCGCTGCAGTTGAATATGATGTTCAACTGCGAGAGGTTCGTATTCTTGACGACAATCATCGTCAAGCAAGAAAGCGGAAACCGGGCGGACGCAAAACGCCGATTAGCCCAGAAGGGCTGTTCGCGGCGCCGATCCGTCTCAGAGAGAACCTCCGATGGGTCGCAAGCGAGCGAGCGGGTGCGCGGCCGGCAGCAGCGCGCCAACAGCGCTCAGCGCTCGCCGATCACACGCGCCGGGACCCCACCGACGATCGCGAACGCCGGCACCGAGCGCGTGACGACCGCACCCGCGCCGACCACCGCGCCGTCGCCGATCTCCACGCCGTCGGTGATCGTCGCGTTGGCGCCGATCCACACGTCGCGCCCGATCCGGATGCCCTGCGAGCGCACCGGCTGCGCGCGGATGCTCTGCCCACGATCGATCCCGTGATCGAACGCGAACAGCGCCGCGCGCGTGGCGATGCGCGTGCCCTCCCCGATCGTGATCCCGCGCTGGCCGCCCTCGATCGTCACGTACGGGTTCACGCTGACGTGCGCCTCCAACACTACCGGCCCGTGCACGAACGCGTGCGCCGCGATCGCCGCGCCGGCGCCCACGCGCACCCCGCGCTTGGGCTCCGCGAACACGTTCGCTTCTTCCGCGATGAAGCACGACGGATGCAGCTCCACCGCCTCCATGCTCGCGAGCTCGGCGTGCACCTCACGCTGCCACTCCAGCGCCCACGCGGCGATGTGCGGCGGCGCCGCGAAGTACAGCCAGGGCATGAAGGACATCCGCCGCTTGTGCTGCAGGGCGAGACGTTCTTCGCGGGTCACGTCTTGGGCGCGGCTTTGTCGCGCTTCTGCTTCTTCAGCTGCGCAGGCTCCACGTATCGCGACACGTCGTACGCCCACTCGGGCGCCGCGGCGCCACGCGCCTCGGCGTCGAGCCCGTGCAGCAATGCGCAGTCGGAGAAGAACTCGCGTCGCGCCAGGTTGCCGACCTTGCCGTCGCGCAGCCGCTTTTGCACGCTGAGCAGGATGCGCATGCGCTCGCGGATGCGGCGCGGCACCGTGAAGCGCTGCGCGAGATCCTCCACGAACGAGTCGAACGCGAGCGCCGGGTCCTTCTCGCCGTCCATGTACTCCTCGGCCGGCGACTGCAGCAGCGAGGCGAGGAGGATGGCGTCGTTCGGCAGCGCGCCCTTTGCCACGCGCCGGTCGACCGCCAGCAGCCGCCGCCAGACCACGTCGCGCTCCTCGCCCACGTCGTCGAGGTAGGCCGCGAGCTCGGGCAGCATCACGCTGAGCAAGCCGGTGTCCCAGAGCAGGTAGAAGGCGCGGTGCGCGGCGCCGCTGCGCAGCAGCCGCAAGATCTCCTCGAACGTACGCGGCGG
>DASUME010000095.1:0-8411 GCA_036277895.1 Polyangiales bacterium | reverse complement strand
GCCTTGGCGCCTCCGCCTGCGAGCACCGTCAAGTCGGCGATGCCGATCACGCCGAGGATGAGACCGAATCGACGCGCGTGGGCCAGGCCATCCGCCACGCCGCGCGTAGCCTGCGCCGGGCGCGCGAGCCGCGCCGCGTGGTGTTGTTGCTCACCGACGGCGCTCCGTCGGACGTCGACGTCGGAGATCCGCAGTACCTGGTCCAGGATGCGCGGCATGCGGTCGCCGAGGCGCGCCGCGCAGGGCTCGCGGTGTCTGCAGTCAGCCTCGATCGTTCGGCGGACCGCTACGTACAGACCATCTTCGGCGCCGGCGGTTTTTTCGTGCTGGACCGGCCGCAGCGCTTGCCCGAGGTGCTGACACGCTTGTACGCGCGCCTGTCGCGCTAAGCTGCCCACCGAGTGGGTAAACGTTCCTCCTCCCCGCGCACGATGTTCTTGCTGGCGCTGCTCGTTGCGTCGCTGCTGGCGCTGCTCGTCAGCAAGCTGCGCGAGCACCCCGAGCCGGCGCAGCGTGTGCAGGAAGAGGAGCCGCTGGTGTGGCGCGCCGAGAGCAAGCGTCGGCGCAGGAGCGCGCCGGTGGGGCTGCACGTACCGGCGACCGAGGTGTGTGCCGCCCACGCCAGCGAGCGCTGCGAGCAGGGCGACGTGTGGTCGTTCGATGACTGCGGCAACCGCGAGCAGAAGGTCGAGGAGTGTGGCGCTCGCGTGTGCGCGGACGACGTCTGCCAGTCGAGCGTGGCCAACGGCTGCCTCGGCCCGCCCGAGGGCGTGTGCGTGGGCAACCGTGTCGAGCTGTGCATCGACGGCGAGCCGTACAGCGTCGACTGCGCCGCGCAGGGCATGCGGTGTGCGGTCGGCTCGGAAGGCGCGGCCTGTGCGCCCGTCATCCCGGTCGACCTGCGCTGCAAGGAGGGCGCGGCCTACTGCGAGGACAACCAGCTGTTTCGCTGCCTCGATGGAAAGATCGATCGCATCGACTGCGGCAAGGCCTACAGCCGCTGCGTGACGATCGAGGACCGCGCGATGTGTCTGCGCCCCGCGGTTACGATCGCGTCCAGCTGTGGTCCATGCGGCTGTGCGACCGCCGGCTTCGGCCGCGAGCAAGCCTGCGACGGCCGCGACGACGACGGCGATGGCATGATCGACGAGGAGCTCGACTGCGGCGCGATCCCGATCGTCGCCTTCCGGATCACCAGCGCGGGCGGCGGAGGCCAGACTGAGCCCGCGATCCGCGACGAGATCGCGCAGCTCAACCGCGTCTTCGCCGCCACCGAGCTGCCGGGCGCGCTGCAGTTCCGGCTCGACTCGGTGGTCGAGCTCCCGCAGGCGGAGCTGATGTCGCTCGAAGAGGAGGTGTTCAAGCGGCTCGCGAACGATCCGAGGGTGCACCCGGAGCGCCAGGGCATGTACGTGCCGGTGGTGTTCGCGGACAAGGTGCTCGCGACGGGCGACGTGCCCAAGCCCGGCATGTCGACGCTGCCGAACGCCACCTGCGGCGGGCTGCAGCAAGGCTACGGCCCCGAAGTGGGCCTGATCGCGATCGGGCGCTCGCGCTATCCCACCACGCTCGCGCACGAGATCGGCCACTTCTTCGGGCTCTGCCACACGCACGACACGCAGCGCGCGCCGGTGCTCGGCTACCGCGACGCGCAGGACGTGGCGCAGGCCTGCCAGCCGGTGTGCGTGCGCGACGGCGATGGCATCTGCGACACGCCGCTCGATCCGGGGCCCGGGCTCTGCCAGTACGATCAGATCTGCCACGTGGCGTGCGCGAGCGGCGCGCTGCCCGATGCGAGCAACCTGATGAGCTACTACGCCGACTGCCGCGAGACGTTCAGCGCGCAGCAGATGGCGCTGATGCAGCACACGGCGGCGCTGCGCCGCGGCTGGGCGCCGTGCTTCGGCGACAAATGCGCGTGCCGCTTGACCGGCGAGGCCGACTGCCCAGCTGGCATGGGCTGCCGCCCGCGCGCCGATGTCGCCAACGCGGGGCGCTGCACGCTGGAGGGACCGCGCGACGTGCGCGAAGAATGCCACGGTGGCTACGACTGCAAGGGCAACGCGCTGTGCGTACGGCCGGCGGGTGCGCCCGCCTCGTACTGCGCGCGCAGCTGCCTCACCGACACCCCGGACTGCGAGTGCACTCCGACCAGCGACGGTCTACGTATCTGCCAACAAGACCTGCGGCTCTGAGCCGGAAGGCCGCGCGAGCAAGACGAGGCAACCATGACAACGCACGTGGCGCGAGTGGTCTGGCAGGCGGGCGACGTGACGCACAAGGAGCCGACGTACTCGCGCGGGCACGTCTGGCAGTTCGACGGCGGGCTGAGCGTGTTCGCGTCCGCGTCGCCGCAGCGCGTGCAGACCCCGATGTCGAACGAAGCGGCGGTCGATCCGGAGGAGGCGTTCGTGGCGTCGATCTCCAGCTGCCACATGCTGTGGTTCCTCGACTTCGCGCACCGGGCAGGCCTGGAGGTGGGCCGCTACGTCGACGACGCGAGCGGTACGCTGGCGGCGGACGGGAGAGGGCACTGGGCGATGCGCGAGGTGCTGCTGCGACCGCGCATCGACTGGGTAGGGCGCACGCCTGCGCCGGAGGAGGTCGACGCGCTCCACCATCGTGCGCACGCCGCGTGCTTCCTCGCCAACTCGGTGAACTTCCCGGTGCGCGTGCAGTAGCTACTCCCCGGCCAGCACGGCCCTCTTCACGTGCTCGCCCGCAGCGCGCGGTGCAGTGCGTCGATGCTGTCGAAGCGGCGCTCGGCGTGCGTGAAGTCCGAGGCGCGCGTGAGCGAGGACGGGATCACCCAGCAGCGCAGCCCGGCCGCGTGTGCGGCGCGCAGCCCGCGCTCGGAGTCCTCGATCACGAGGCAGTCCGGCGGCGCCACACCGAGCCGCGCGACTGCGGTCAAGTACGGCTCGGGGTCCGGCTTCGACTCGATGTAGTCCTCACGCGCGAGGATCAGCTCGAAGTAGCCAGGCAGCGCGCGCCCGGCGTGGATGGCGTCGAAGTGCGCGCGCCGGCTGCTGGTCACGATCGCCATGCGATGATGCGGCGCGAGCTCGGCGATCATCGCCAGCGCGCCCGGGATGTACGTGTCGCCGCGGGTGAGCAGCTCGGTGTAGCGGTCGTTGCGGCGCTGCTTGAGCGCGCTGAGCTCGTGCGCGCTCTTGCCCTGCGCGAGGTGCCAGGCGCCGGTGCCTTGGCGGAGGAACAGCTCGCGGTACTGCGCTTCGTCGAGCCTCACGCCGACGGTCGCGAGCACTTCCTGCGTCGCCTGCATGTACAGGCCTTCGGTGTCGACCAGCACACCGTCGTGATCCCACAGCAACACCATGCCCGGGGCATAACACGCGCTCAGTCAGCAGGCTGCGTGACGGTCCCGACCAGGTCCGGCGCGTAGTCGTTGGCACCATACGCCTTGCAGAACGCTGCTTCGTCGCCGCCGTAGGTGGGGTCGAGCTTTACCAGCGCCGGTCGGATCGCGCGCCACAAGCCGGTAGGACCCTCACCGCTGAAGTTCTTGGCCACGATCACCAGGTCGAGCCCAGCGTGGCCCACGATGAACTGTCCTCCGAGCCCCTGCGCGCTCCACACGCCCACGTCGTACTTCTGGGCGCAGCTGTGCGGTGCCGCAAAGCCGCAGTCGGTGGCGGGTGAGAACGTGCCGTGCGGGTAGCGCTGCCAGACCGCGGCGGGCGCGCACGGATCGCCGCCGGTGCCGGTTCCAGCACCGCCAGGGCCCGTGCCGCCAGTGCGCGCGTTGAGCCAGGTGAGGTAGCCGTACGCCGTGTTCGCAGCCTCGAACGACGGGTGCGTCATCTTGTAGGCGAAGTCCTCGCCGAGCACGCGCTCGCCGTTCCAGCTGCCGCGATGCATCACCAGCAGGCCGATGCGCGCCATGTCTTGCAGCGTGCTGCTCCAGGTGTACGCGAAGTTCTTGTTCGCGCTGCCGCCGCTCCAGCTCGAGCTGCCGATGCCGAGCGGTTCGAACACGAACTTCTTCGTGAACGCGTCGATGTTCGCGCCCAGCCGATCGGCGTCCTGCGCGATCGCGGCGTTGATGGCGTCGCTGAGGCGATTGATCTGCGTGCTGCCGACCGTGTCGTACGCGTATGTGAGCTGCGTGAGGTCGCGGTTGTGCGCCTCCATCGCGAGCACGTGCGCGAGGTGGGCCTCCTGGTTGAAGCTCACGCGGTCGAGCCAGAACGTCGCCTCGTCGGTGTCGCGTAGCGGTCCGGTCTTGGTGCCGCTGCGAGGCAGGTCGCGCGTCTGGTACGAGGCGGCGCCGAACACCACCGCGCCCAGTGTCTTGGTCGCCGAGTAGACCTCCGCCGCGCGATCGCCGCCGCGGAACTCGTGGCACAGCTGGCCGTAGCGCACGATCGCGTAGGGCGCGTTGATCTGCGTGTCGGCCGTGGCGAGCAGCGTGGGATCGAGCTTGCACTTGGCGGCCACTTCGTCGTCGGCCACGGCCGTCCAGGCACCGGTGCCCGGGTCCTTGAACTCCGGCGCCGGCGGCTCGGCCGGTGGCTTGGCGCTGTCGCCTGCGTCGGCGATGACCACGTTCGCGTCAGGCCTGGGAGCCGCGTCGAGCGGACCGCCGTCGCGCATCCGCGGCGGCGGGTCGTCGTCTTGCTCCGACGTCGGGTCGTCCGAGGGCGTGTCTTCGTCGTCGCGCTCGCGCACGGGCGCCGACGAGCCATCCGAACAAGCGCCTGCCAGCAGCAGCGCGCACACGAAGCTATGCATGCGTAACGTCATGGGTGCCTCCGCGAAGCGAGCTGAACTTACCCGAGCCAGCCCGCGATCCGAGCGAGATTTCGTGCTGCCGCGCCACTCTTCCGCGGCGGCGATGGAAAACTTCGCTGCACCCGCAATGCGTGACCCGAAGCGGGGTCCGCGTGTATCGATCGCGCATGGCCAAGCTCCGGTTCGTGATCTTGCTCGCGCTGACGGCATGCAGTGACGACGTGGCGCGGGAGGAGCCCGCGGAGCCGGAACATCCGTCGAGCGCGATGCGTCGTACAAACCCGACGCGCCTGCGCTGGAGAGGACCTGGAGACGCTGGCGGCGCTCGCCGAGCGCTACGCGCCGTACGTGCTCGGTATCGACCTGCTCAACGAGCCTTACGGTCTGTCCTGGACCGACTGGAAGGGACTGGCGGAGCAGGCCGGCGAGCGTGTGCTTCGGCGCAATCCGCGCCTGCTCAATCAACCCCAACAGCGGCGACACCGGCGGTCTGCTCCAGGACCGGAGCACCGTGAACCAGGGCAAGCTGACGATGCTGGAGGCGCTGATGTGCGCCGAATAGCGCCAGCTGGGAGCGCCGCGCCGCTTGCACTGCTCGCGAGCGCCCGTCGCGCTTACTGATCGAGGGTGCCCGACACCAAGAAGCTGAGCCCGATCACCGACGAGGCCGCGTCGGCG
Source organism: Polyangiales bacterium (assembly GCA_036277895.1). Lineage (GTDB taxonomy): Bacteria > Myxococcota_A > Polyangia > Polyangiales > DASUME01 > DASUME01. The sequence goes on along the minus strand of DASUME010000095.1, from coordinate 2,978 downwards.
CAGTTCGATACCTTCCACAAGGCGGTCTTCGACGTCATCGAGGTCGCGCTGCTCACGTTCGATGCCAGCCGTCGTATCACCTGGGCCAACACCAAGGCCGAGGCGCTGTTCGGCTTCGCGACGGGGGAGCTCACACGCACGCGCATGTTCGATCTGCTCGATCCCAACGACCGTGAGCTGGAGCGCGCGCTGCACAGCGAGCTGGGCGATGGCGCGCGCACGCGCGTGAAGGACGAGCGCCGCATGAAGCGCAAGGACGGCAGCTGGATCTGGGTGCGGCGCACGCTGGCGCCGTTGCCCAGCGACGCCACACACAAGGGGGTGGTGCTGGCCACGCTGGAGGAGATCCAGGACAACAAGCAGCTCGCCGAGCGCCTGCAGCACAGCGAAGAGCGCTATCGTGCGGTGACGCGCAGCTTGCCGGGTTGCGCGCTGTTGTCGTTCGACCGGGACCTTCGCCACACCATGGCCGAGGGCGACGAGCTGCTGGCCGCAGCCGGGCTCAATGCGACCCAGGTGGTCGGCAAGACCATCCGCGACATCTCGTCGTCGCCTGCGAACGCGCGCAAGCTGGAGCAGGCGTACCGGGCGGCCCTACGCGGCGAGACCACGATCCTCGAGGTCCCGCGCGGAGGCCGGTTCTTCACGCTCCAGGTCTCGCGCATGTCGGACAGCGGCGGCTTCACGCTGGTCTACGACAGCACCGGCTATCGGCGCACGGCGGACGCGCTGGAGGCCCAGACCAGGTTGTCCCGCCTGCTGCGACGAATCGCCGAGGAGACGATGCGGCCCGGCAGCGGCCTGTCGTTGCTGCGCGCGTGCGTGGAGATCCTGTGCGCGGAGCTGCAGCTCCCCGTGGGCCATTTCTTCGTGGTCGAGGGTGAGCGCCTCACCTCGACCGACGTCTGGCAGGTGGATGATCCGCTGACGCGTCGGCCGTTCATGAGCGCCAGCGCCGGCGTGCAGTTCGCGGCGGAGCTCGGCCTGCCGGGCCGCGCGCTGAAGCAGGGGCAGGCGGTGTTCTGCACTGACTGTGGCCGTGACCCCGAGTTCTTGCGCGCCGGTGCCGCGCTCGCGTCGGGCTTGCAAGCGGGCTTTGCGCTGCCGATCCGCGGGCTCGGCGAGATGGTGGCGGTGATCGAGTGCTTTGCCGATCGTGCGCCGCCGGTCACGCAGGAGCTGATCGACACGCTCGCCATCGCGGGCGCCCTGCTAGGTAGAGTGGTGGAGCGCGGTCCGCTGCAGGCGGGGTAGTTGTAGTGGTTGCGTTCTAGAACGAAAGCGCTAAAACGTGCGTATGGCGCGGCCGGCCCTGCACTCCGTGGATGCGATGCTCGACGCCGCGCGTACGCTGCTGCTGGAGCATGGCGTCGAGCACACCACGATCCAGGCCATCGCGGCGGCGAGCGGAGCGCCGGTAGGCTCGCTGTACAACCGCTTCGGCTCGCGTGCGGAGCTGCTCGCGCGGCTGTGGCTGCGCGCGGCGGGGCGCTCGCAGGCGGCCTGCTTGCCCCTGCTCGAGGCCGAGCCGCTGCAGGCGGTGCTGGAGGTGGTGCGCCGGTTGCTGGCCTTCACGCGCTCGGAGCCGCACGACGCGCGCCTATTGGCTTCGTTCCGGCGCGAGGACCTGCTGGGCGCCAGCGAGTCTCTCAACGCGTCGCTCGCGGGCCTCAACGAGCCCGTGGACCGCGCCGTGAAGGAGCTGGCCAAGCAGCTGTTCGGGAGCGCACGCGGGGAGGGCGCGCGGCGCGTCCGGCTCGCGATGCTGGAGCTGCCGCTGGCAGCCGTGCGTAGCTACCTGCTCGCAGGGCGCGCCATGCCGGCGGATCTCGACCCCCATGTATTGCGCGCGGCGCGCGCGATCTTGACGGACTGAGGAGGAAGCGATGTTGGAGCGAGGTCAGGCTGTGCTCGCGCAGCAACCGTTCAGCGTCCTGCTGGGCGCCGAGCTGACGGTCTTTCGGGAGGGCGAGGCCGAGCTCGCGCTGCCCGTGCGCACCGAGCTCCGGCAGCAGCACGGCTTCGTGCATGGCGGCGTGCTCGCCTACCTGGCCGACAACGCGCTCACCTACGCCGCGGGCTCGCTGTTCGGCGACGCGCTGACGCTGGAGATGAAGATCAACTACGCGCGCCCCGCCCGCGGCACGCGTCTGGTCGCGCGCGCCCACGTGGTCCACGCCGGCAAGCGCCAGGCGGTGGTGCGCTGCGACGTGTTCGATCTCGACGAAGCCGGCGAGCGCCTGTGCGCGATCGCGCAGGGCACGATCACGCGCGTGGAACCCAAGCCCTGACTGGCGCGCGCTCCCAGACGCGCTTTAGTTGTGGCGATGCGTAGACAGTCGTTGGTGGGGCCGGGCTTCGGGGAGCTGAGAACAACCAAACAACGCGCGCAGCAGGAGAGCGACGGCTTCCCCGTGTTTCGCCGGCTGGCGGACATCCTGGCGGGGGTGCCGGTCGAGGACGAACTCTCGCCGGGCACGATGATCGATCGCGAGGCGGTGGGCCGCTACGTGTGCTCGGTGTTGTCGTGCTGGGCGTACGCGGACCTCGACGACGTGGCGGTGATCATGACCCGGCTCGGGCTGGAGAAGTGCCGCTGCCGCTCGATCGAGATCGCCAACAACGGGGCGCTGATCCGCTCGACCGCGTACCTGGTGCAGAGCGAGTGCGGACGCGTCGCGTTGCTCGTCTACCGCGGCACCGATCCGTTCGACATCTCCACCTGGGCCGTCAGCGGCGACCTGAACCCGGCCACCGTGCGCATCGTGCAGGCCGGGTCGCGCAAGCCGAAGGGGGCGACGACCGACTCGACGGCGCTCGTGCCCGCGCCGGCCGAGCGCTGGGCGACGACGTCCGCACGCAAGGCGCGCTCGCGCGTGCTGGAGGACGCGCGCAAGGCGCTGGTGTTCGTGCGCCAGACGGCGGAGACCGGCGGCGGGTTGCTCGGCGTGGGCGGCGACGTCGTGAAGGGCGTGCTC
>DASUME010000094.1:0-3555 GCA_036277895.1 Polyangiales bacterium | reverse complement strand
TGCTGCAGCTGGCAGCGATCGAGGCGGGCGGCGCGCGCCTGTCGCCGCGCGCGTTCGAGCTGCGCGGTCTGGTCGACGATGTGATCGAAGCCGCGCGCGCGCGCATCCCGCTCGAGGTCGAGCGGCCCGGCGAGACGTGGTTGCTCGGCGATCCTCTGCGCATCGGGCAGGTCCTGCGCAACCTCGTCGACAACGCGCTGAAGTTCACCTCCGAAGGTGAAGTGCGCGTGAAGGTGACGGCGCTTCCGGGCGAGGACGTCGAGCTGATCGTGAGCGACACGGGCAGCGGCATCGATCCCGCGCAGGTCGAGCGCTTGCTGGCGCCGTTCGAGCGCGCCAGTAGGGAACGGCAAGGCGTGGGGCTAGGACTGTCGATCGTGCAGCGTTTGGTGGCCTCGATGCGCGGCACGCTGCAGATCGACGGCCAGCCCGGCGTGGGCACGACGGTGCGCGTCCGGCTGCCGCTCGCGGCGGCGCAGCCCGAAGCGCCCACGCGCAAGCGTCACTCGTCTGCACTCGTGGTCGACGACAGCGCCGCGGCGCGCGAGCTGTTGACGGTGCTGCTGAAGCGCGCGGGGTATCGCGTGTACGAAGCCGCCAACAGCAAGCAGGCGCTGGCGCGCTTCGCGGAGGCGCCGTGCGAGCTGGTGTTGCTCGACTACCAGATGCCGGACGCCGACGGCATCGAGACCGCGCTCGCGCTGCGCCGTCTCGCTGGCTCGAAGGCCAAGCTGCGCATCTTCCTGCTGACCGCCAACGTGTTCGCGCGCGGACAAGTCGCGGAGCGCGGCGCCGCCATCGACGGCATCCTGGAGAAGCCGATCTCGCGCGCCACGCTGTTGTCGTTGCTCGAGCCCGAGCTGCACCCAGGCCTCGACGCGCGCGTGATCGCGGACCTGCGCGAGGTGCAGCTGTTCGACAAGCTGCTGGCCAGCACGCGCGACGCCATGAAGGCCGAGCTGCGCGTGCTCGCGCGAGCCGCGAAGGCGCACGAGCGCGCTGAGCTCGCCCGCAGCGCGCACCGTATCGCAGGTCATGCCGGCATGATCGGCGCACGTGCGGTCGCGGAGCGCGCGCGCAGTCTGGAGGACGCCGCCGAGCGCGCACGCTTCACCACCCTCGACGCCGCGGCGACGCAGCTCCGCAAGGACTGGAGCTCGGCCCTGCGCGCGCTCGAGGGCTGAACTTGACAAGCCGGCGCCCATGCGCGAATCACCGGGCATGACCGATCCAGTCGCCCGCGTGTACGACCAAGAGGGCGGGTTCCTGGGCACCCTGAAGTGGGTCGGCGTGTTCCTGGGCGGTGCGCTGCTGGCGCTGCTCCTGCTCAGCTGGCTGGGGCCGGTCGGTCAATGATGCGGGCGGGCGCGCGCCCGTTGGCGCTCGCGCTGAGCTTGCTGACCTGCCGCGCGCTCGCGCAAGACGCGGTGCACGCGCCCTTACCCGCGCCCGAAGCGCTCGCGCCTACCCCCGCGCAGACGCCGCCGCTGCCCGCGCCCGCGACCCTGGCCCATGCGACGCCGGTCGACGCGCCCGACGACGCGAGCGGCATCGTCGAGCTCAAGTACCTGCTGCAGCGGGTGCGCGTGGTCGGCAACCACAACACCAACTCGGACCTGATCAAGCGCTTCGTCCCGATCCAGACCGGTAGCTCGCTCGACCCCAACGATCCCGAGATCGAGGCGCTGCGCTATCGCCTGCTCGGCACCGGCTGGTTCGACCGCGTCGACCTGCGGCTCGAGCGCGGCAGCTCCCCCGGCTGGGTCGAGCTGGTGATCGAGGTCGAAGAGCGCAGCACGCTCGTGTTCCAGCAGCTGGCCGCCGGCATGGGCTGGTCGGTCGAGGGCCTGCGCGGCCGTACCGGCGACGACAAGGCGCCGCGCCGCCGGCCCGAGCCGTACCTCGGCCTCGGCATCGCGGAGACCAACCTGCTCGGCACGGGCCGCACGCTCTCCGCGGAGCTGCTCGGAGCCCCCGATCAAGGCGGCGGGGCGCTCAGCTTCTACATCCCGAGCGTACGCCTCACCGGCTGGTCGCTGCGCCTGCGCGGCTCGCTCGTGAAGGGCCGCGAGTACTTCGGCGATGACGACGTGCGCGTCAGCGTGGGCTGCGGTCTCGACACCGCGCCGGTGGACACCAGCGACTGCGAAGAGTCGCCGGACGCCGCCGTGGTCGAGTACTGGCGCAGCGGCTTGAGCGTCGGCACCTCGCGCGACGTGGGCGCGTTCACGCGGCTCTCGCTGGAGTGGCACGGCGACTTCGTGAAGGTCCCGCGCGGCGGCGTGCCGGTGGCCGCCAGCGAGCGCCGCGGCCGCACCAACGACGACCTCTCGCGCGTGCCGATCGACTTCTCGATCGAGCCCGGGCGCAGCTACGTCTCGATGCTCACGGTGGGCCTGCTGTACGACAAGCGCGACAGCGCAATCCTGCCCACGCGCGGCACCAGCGCCAACTTCGCGGGCGACCTGGCGAGCGCGCTGATCGGCAGCGACTACAGCTTCATGCGCGTGCAGGCCAGCCTCAACCACTGGTTTCCGCTCCGCTGGGGCCACACCATTCGCGTGGGCGCGTTCGCGGGTGCGGTGTTCGGCTATGCGCCGTTCTTCTACAAATTCTTCGTCACCGACCTGACCGACCTGCAGCCGTCGCGCATCCTCGGCTTGAACCTCGACCATCGCCCCGCGCCCAACCTGCTCGGCGGCGTGCACGACAAGAACGGCGGCACCGCGATCGCGCAGATGCGCCAGGAGGAGCTCGCGGGCCGGATCGACGTCGAGTACTCGTGGCCGCTGGTGCGCGGGCGCCGCAAGTTCGTGAAGGCGGCGGATGCGTTCGCGCTCGTCGGCTTCTACGGGCTCTCGGATCCCGACGACCTGCGCGTGTCGGTGCCCGGCTACCGCGGCATCGCGAAGCTGCCGATCGATCTCACCTTCGACGCCGGCGTGCGGCTCGATACCCGGATCGGCGTGTTCCAGATCGGGATCGCCAAGCTGTTCTGGTTGCCCTTCAAATGAAGAGGCTGGTCGCCGCACTCGGACTGTTGCTGATCGCGAGTGCCGCGCTCGCCGAGGCGGCGATCAACGCGCGCCGCATGGGCATCCAGCTGCGCCAGGGCGGCGTCACGATCACCTACTCGGCGGCGGATCTGCTGCAGAAGGGCGCGCTGACCAAGCTCGACAGCGGCTTGCCGCAGCGCGTGGTCGCGCAGCACTTCGTGTACGAGGCGGGCCGCGGCGTGCCGCTCGCGGTCGGCGGCCACAGCTGCAAGGTGGTGTTCGACTTGTGGCAGGGCGTGTACCGCGTCGAGTACGAGCAGCTCGGCAAGGCGCCCACGGCGTTGGCCTTCCGCAGCAAGGGCGAGGTGCTCGACCGCTGCTTGGTGATGCGCTCCTTCCCGGTCGGCGACGGCAGCGCGGTCGAGCACAAGAAGAAGATCTACGTGGGCAGCCTGATCGAGCTCAACCCACTCTCCAACTCCACGGTCGCGCGCATCCGGCGCTGGCTGTCGCGGCCGCGCGGCGAGTACAACGTCGAGAGCAAGTCGTTCTTCGGCTC
>DASUME010000093.1:0-3378 GCA_036277895.1 Polyangiales bacterium | reverse complement strand
GTCGTCATCCGGCAGCCAGACCTCGAAGCCGCGCGCGAGCGGGGTGGTGGTGGCGGACAGGAACAGGATCACCTGCTCGATCGAGCCGCCGATGTAGACCGGGATGCCGAGCCCGCTGGCGACGCCGCTCTGGCGCGCCGCCGCCGCGCGCAGAAACGAGCTGGACTTGCGCAGGTCGTCGATGATCTGCGGGATGCCCGCCAGGAACACCTGCCCCGGCAGGCCGACACCACGCGGGAACGTACACTGGCGGCTGACCGTCTCGAAGGCGGTCAGCCGGCCGTAGTAGCCGTCGGCGTGCTCCAGCTCACCCTTGCCGTTCGACTCCCAGACCTCGATGCAGCCCTCGCTGTCCTGCCCGCCGCAGTAGAACGCGACCACCGCGATCAGCTCGCTGCCGTGGAAGAACGGGATCGCGACCGCCGCTCCGATGCCGACCACGCGCGCCGAGTCCGCGCGCACGAAGCGCGGCCCGAGGTCGTGCCAGACCTCCGGGCGCATGGTCTGCCAGGCGGCTCCCGGCAGGCCCTGCCCCTTGCGCAGCACGAGCTCCACACTGGCGTTCTCGAACTCGGCCAGCTGCCCATAGGCGCCAGAGTCACGCTGGAGCAGGTCGCCGTCCGGCCTCCAAACCTCGATCGCGCGCACGAAAGACTTCATACGAGCCTGTTAAGCCACGGCTCGCCGAGTTAGTCACGCGGCGCGGGTCTGCTCGCGCTCGATGCTCTCGAACAGGGCCCGGAAGTTGCCGGCGCCGAAGCCGCGATCCCCCTTACGCTGGATCAGCTCCAGAAACAAAGGTCCGGCCTCGGCGTCGCCGAAGGTGCTCGCGGCGTCGCGCAGGAAGATCTGGAGCAGGTACTCGCTGCCCTCCCCGTCCACCAGCACCTGCAGCCGGCGCAGCTTCTCGATCGACTCCGTGAGCTGGATGCCGCGCTCGCGGATGCGGTCGTAGTAGGCGCTCGGCGTGGGCATGAAGCCGACGCCGCGGCCGCGCATCACGGACACGCAGCCGAGGATGTTCTGCACCGCCAGCGCGACGTGCTGCACACCCGCGCCGCGGTGCTCCACGCAGAAGCGATAGATCTGCGAGTTCTCGAGCGCGGGAGCGGCGGGCTCGTTGTTGGCGAGCTTGATGCCGCTGGCCGGATCCCACATCACGATCGAGTTCAAGCCCGAGCCGCCGTCGGCTTCGGCGCGCACGTCTCGCGTGTGGAAGGAGATGTCCCAGAAGCGCTCGAAGCCGAGCACCTGCTCCATCCACGCGACCGCCGGCGCGAGCGAGAGAAAGTTGCTAGTCAGGTGATCGATGCCGAGCACGCCGAACCGGTTGCCCGGCACACCGCGGCGGCGCTCGTGGCGGATCAGGCCCGGGAAGATCGCGCGCATGCCCGCGCGCTGCACGAAGCGAAACGTGGTCGCGCCGAGCGGCGTGGCGATGTCGAACCAGCGCACGCGGCCGTCGATCAGCTCACCCTGCTCGATCGCCGAGGTGGGCGTGGCGCCGCGCGTGCGCAGCACGTGGTAGGCGTGCTCGACGTCTTGCACCTCGAACACCACGCGGCCCACGCCCTCCGGGTGCCGCGCCAGCCAGCTCGCACACTCGCTGTCGCCGCTGACCGGCGCCATGAACACGAAGCACACCTCGCCCGCCTCCAGCAGCGAAGCTTGGACGCCGTGCGCGAACGTGAACTCGGGCCCGCTCACCGCGCGCTCGACGAAGCCGAGCTGCTTGGTGTAGTGCGCGCGATTGCGCTCCAGGTCGCGCACGAAGAAGTGCAGTGAGTCGATGCGGAGAATGCCGATTGTGTTCTTGTCCATGTCAGGCTCCCGTGCGAACGAGCGTCAAAGCGGGCGGCACGCAGCGACGCCCAGTCACCATGCGCAGGTCCGCGAGCAACAGCTCGCCGGCACCCGCGCTCTCCACCAGCGCCAGGTGCTCGCGGCGCAGCGTGTGCACGCGCAGCGCGGGCACCAGCGCGCCGAAGCCGCAGCGCGCGTCGGCCAACGGATCACGGCGCAGGCGTTCGCCCGAGACCACGAGCGTGACCGCGCCGTCGTAGGGGCGGATCTCGCGCAGGTAGCGTCGCGCCGAGCGCGCGTAGGCGAGCTGTCGGCGCTGCTCGATCGAGCCGAGCTGCGCGTCGTCCTGGTACTTCAGGAAGTCCGCGTAGGGCTGAAGCCGGCGCATGGTCGCCGCCACGCGCTGGCGCCGGCTCATGCCCGCGAGGCGCATCAGCTTCTGCCAGCGCGTCATCGGCAGCACGGCGTCGAACATCGCCAGCAGCTCCACCTCTTCCCCCGCCGCGCGCAGCTGCTGCGCCACCTCGTAGGCCACCAGGCCGCCGAACGACATGCCGCCGACGCGATACGGACCTTGCGGCTGCTGCTTGCGGATCGCGTCGAGGTAGTCGCGCGCGAACGCCGCGATGCTCGGCACGTGCTCCGAGTCCGCGATCAGCGCGAGCTCGCTGTCGGCGTACACGCCGTAGACCGCGTACTGGCCCTCCAGCTCGCGCGCGAGCTCGCGGTAGAGGTGCACACCGAGCAACAAGAACAACGCCGGCGCCTCCGGCGACTGGTTCAACAACACCGGCCGCGCCGCATCGCTGCACGGCTCGTGCTCGAGCGCGGCGGCCAAACTGCGCACGGTGGTGTGCTCGAACAGCGTGCCCGGCGACACGCGCACGCCGAGCCACTCCTGCAGCGCCTCGAGCAGCAGCACGGCGCTCAGCGAGTGGCCACCGAGCGCGAAGAAGTCATCGTCCGCGCCGACGTCACGGAGCCCGAGCACCTGGCTGTACGCCTCCGCGACCGCGAGCTCGAGCCGGCTCTCTGGCTGTCCGCCCGCGCTGCGCGGCGCCGCCAGCTCTTGCAGGCGCTTGCGGTCGAGCTTGCCGTTGGGCGTGAGCGGCAGCGCGTCGAGCTCGATCACGGTCTGCGGCACCATGTAGTCGGGCAGCTGCGCCGCCAGCTCGCGCCGCACGTCCGCGCGCGGCTCCACCACGAACGCGACCAGGCGGACGTCGTAGTCCGCGCCGCTGGCGATCACGGCGCACTGGCGCGCCACGCCCCGGATCACGGCCTCGATGCCCGTGAGCTCGATGCGCATGCCGCGCAGCTGCACCTGGAAGTCACTGCGGCCGAGGATCTCCAGGTTGCCGTCGTCGTGCAGGCGGCCGAGGTCGCCCGTACGGTACAGGCGCTGCCCGCCGATGCACACGAAGCGCTGCGTGCTCAGCTCGGGCTGGTTCAGGTAGCGCCGCGCGACGCCCTTGCCCGCAAAGTAGATCTCACCGACCACGCCGAAGGGCAGCGTGCGGCCCTTTGCGTCGAGCACGCGCACCGTCGTGTCGGCGAACGGGCTGCCGACCATGT
>DASUME010000092.1:0-5120 GCA_036277895.1 Polyangiales bacterium | reverse complement strand
GTTCCGCAAGGGGCAGCCGCTGACGCGTGTGGTGCCGCGCCACCCGGTCTCGCTGGTGGTCGCGTACAGCGGCGCGTCGTCGAGCACCAAGCTGATGGTCGACTCGGTGGGCCGTCAGCACGACAAGGAGCCCGTGCGCATCGGCAAGCTGTTCGACGCCATCGAGTCGATCGTGATGAACGGCAAGCTCGCGCTGGAGACGGGCGACCTGCGCGGGTTGGGCCAGCTGATGACGATGAACCACAAGCTGCTCAGCTCGCTGATGCTGTCCACCGATGCGCTCGAAGAGATGATCGCGGCGGCCGTGGCCGCAGGCGCGCTGGGAGCGAAGGTGACCGGCGCCGGCGGCGGTGGCTGCATGGTCGCGCTGGTGCAGGAAGACACGAAGCCGGCGGTGATGAGCGCGCTGCGCTCCCTGAATCGCACGGTCTACGAAGTGGAGAGCGGTACATGAGTCAAGCTACTGCGATCGCGCGCGCCAACATTGCGCTCGCCAAGTACTGGGGCAAGAGCGACGTCGCGCTCAACCTGCCCGCGGTGGCGAGCATCTCGATCACGCTCGAGCCGATGCGCACGCAGACCACGGTCAGCTTCGATGCTCGCATCGGCACAGACGAGCTGGTGCTCAACGGCAAGCGCAGCGAGGGCAAGCCGCTCACGCGCGCGATCAAGGTGCTCGACCGCGTGCGCGCGCAGGCGGGCATCGACCTGAAGGCACGCGTCGAGAGCGCGAACAACTTCCCCACGGCTTCCGGCCTGGCGTCGAGCGCCTCCGGTTTCGCTGCGCTCGTGGCGGCTGCCTGGACGGCGGCTGGCTTGAAGCGCGATGACGCCACCTGGAGCGCCTGGGCGCGCAACGCCTCCGCTTCGGCGGCGCGAAGCATCTACGGCGGCTTCGTCGAGTTGCCGAAGGGTGTGCCTGGCGACGCCAAGCTGGCGGCGCGCACCGTGGCGCCGGCGGAGCACTGGGACGTGCGCATCGTGGTGGCGGTCGCGAACGAAGGTCCGAAGGACGTCGGCAGCACCGAGGGCATGACGCTCAGCGAGCAGACCTCGCCCTACTACAAGGCGTGGATCGACTGCTCGGACGCGCTCGTCGAGGAAGTTCGCGCGGGCATCCTGGAGCGCAACCTGGTGAAGGTGGGCGAGGCGATGGAGCAGAGCACGCTCGCGATGCACGCCTGCATGATGGCGTCGCGCCCCGGCCTGATCTACCTGCAGCCGGCCACGCTGGCCGCGCTCGCGACCGTCAAGCAGCTACGCAAGGAAGGCGTGGAGGTCTACGCGACGATGGACGCGGGGCCGCACGTGAAGGCGCTCTGCCACGCGCGCGATGCGGAACGCGTGGCCGCTGCCCTCGCCGCCACGCCCATGGTGCTGCGCACGCTGACCGCACACCCCGGTGGCGCGCTGGAGATCGTGACGTGAAGCGCGTCGACGCCAGCGCACCCGGCAAGCTGATGGTGTCCGGCGAGTACGCCGTGCTCGACGGCGCGGTCGCGATCGTGGCGTCTGCAGACGTGCGCGTGCGCGTGCGCTGGGTCGATCAGCCGGCGACGTTGCCCCCCGAGGCCGCGGCGACGCGTGAGCTGGCGGAGCGCGAGCTCGGAGCGATCGCGGGGTCGTTGACGCTCGATGCCTCGGATCTTCGCAAGGCGGGCAAGAAGCTCGGCCTCGGTTCCTCGGCTGCGGCTTCGGCCGCCGTGGCCGGCGCGTACCTGGCCACGCACGGCCACGACCTGACCGATCCCGCGGTGCAACAGCGCGCGTTCAAGCTCGCGCTGGCGGGCCACAAGGCGATCGCGCCCGAGGGCAGCGGCGCGGACGTGGCGGCGGCGGCGCTCGGTGGCTTCGTTCGCTTTCGTCTGGGCAGAGATGGCGCGGAAGCCGCGCGCGTGACGTTCCCGGCGCAGCTGCAGTCGCGCGTGGTGTGGACGGGCAAGGAAGCGCGCACCAGCGAGTTCGTGCGGGCGGTGCGCGCGTTCGAGGCGCGCGATGCCGACGCGTTCGGCAAGCTGCGCGGCGAGCTGCACGACCAGGCGCTTCGTTTTGCAGACGCGATCGCCAGCTCGAACGTCTCCGAGATCATCGCGGCCACCAGCGCCTACGGCCGCACCATGGGCGCGCTGGGCGAGGCGGCGAGCGTGTCGATCGTGACCGAGGAGCTGGCGCAGATCGCCGCGCTCGCGGGTGAACACGGCGGCGCGGCCAAACCTTCTGGCGCAGGCGGCGGCGACGTCGCGATCGCGTTCTTCCCCGATCCATCGAGCGCGCTCGCCTTCGACGAGGCGTGCCGCGCCGCGCAGCTCGACCTGTTGGACTTACGTCTCGGCGCCGATGGCGTACGAGCCGAATGAGAGGCCACCGATGACCATCTCCTCACGCATCTCGGGTTTCTACAAGCTGTCGATCGAAGCGCGCGAGCGTGTGCTGCGCGAGCAGCTCGGCTTCGGCGCGGACGCGCTGATGGCGCTCGGCCAGGGCGGCATCTCGCTCGACGTCGCGGACAAGATGATCGAGAACGTGATCGGGCTGTTCTCGCTGCCGTTCGCGCTCGGCTTGAACCTGCAGATGAACGGCAAGGACTTCCTGGTGCCGATGGTGGTCGAGGAACCCTCGGTGGTCGCGGCAGCGTCGAACGCTTCGCGCATGGTCCGCGAGGGTGGGGGCTTCGTCGCCGAGTCCGACGACCCGGTGATGATCAGCCAGGTGCAGCTCGACGACGTGCCGGACGCGAAGCTCGCGATCGCGAACGTGCTCGAGCACAGGGAAGAGCTGCTGCGCCGCGCGGACGCGTCGGTGCCGAACCTGGTGCGCCGCGGCGGCGGTGCGCGCGGCATCGAGGCGCGCGACCTCGGCGACGGCATGGTGGTGGTGCACTTCCTGATCGACTGCCGCGATGCGATGGGCGCGAACCTGGTCAACACCGTCGCCGAGTCCGTCGCGGATCGGCTCGCGGAGCTGACGCGCGGCAAGGTGGGGCTGCGCATCCTCTCGAACCTCGCCGATCATCGCTGCGTGCGCATCCGCTGCTCGGTGCCCACGCGCGCGCTCGCCGACAAGGTCGAAGACGGCCCGGCCGTGCGCGACGGGGTGGTGCGCGCGTCGCGCTTCGCGGAGGCGGACCCGTACCGCGCCACCACGCACAACAAGGGCATCATGAACGGCATCGATCCGGTGGTGCTCGCCACCGGCAACGACTGGCGCGCAGCCGAGGCCGGCGCGCATGCGTTCGCGGCGCGCAGCGGGCAGTACAAGCCGCTGTGCATCTGGCGCAAGGGCGACAACGGCAACCTCGAGGGCAAGCTGGAGGTCCCGCTCGCGCTCGGCATCGTCGGCGGCCCGGCGCGCATGCACAAGGGCGCCGCGCTCGGCCTCAAGCTCGCCAACGTCGAGACGGCGCAAGAGCTCGCGATGCTCGCCGGCTGCGTCGGCATGGCCAGCAACCTGGCCGCCCTGCGCGCGCTCGCCACCGACGGCATCCAGCGCGGCCACATGGGCCTGCACGCACGCCAGGTCGCGGTCGCGGCGGGCGCGCTCGGCGACGAAGTAGAGCAGGTCGCCAAGATCATCCACGCGCAGGGCCACGCGACGCTCGATGCCGCGACCGAAGCGCTGAAGCAGCTTCGGGGGCGCTAAAGCACGCTCTTGGGGCTGACCGCCCAGGCTGCATGCAGCGTCTCCCAGTCGCTCACGCGCCCTAGCAAACCAGGGTGTACGAGCGGCAGCCAATCCACGCGCCGCGCGTTGATCCACAGCGAACCCACCGCGCCGTAGTGGTCGCTCTTCAGCGCGTCGAACTCGGTGACGGGAGGCTGCGCCCGTAGCTGCGGAATCCGGACCAGCGTGTTCCACACCTCGCGTCCGAGCGTGATCACGAGCGAGGAATCTGCGCTGGTCAGATCGTCGAGCAAGCGGGCGCCGAAGCGCTCGGCCGCCAGCTTGGGAAGCTCGCGCTCGCTCGGTCGCGGCGGCAGCGTGCAGCTCTGGAAGCCCATCAGCGAGGCCAGCGGATCGTACTCTTCGCGGATCGCATCGCCCTGCTCGCGCTTGGCACCGCTCGCGCTCTTCACCACGAACACCGGGTACACATCGGTGAACGTCACGCTCCCGGGCGAGAGGCCGAGCGGCGTGAGGTAGTGGCTCACCAGCTTCTGCCCCGACGAGCCATTGCCGGCCGGCGAGACCGGACTGATCGTGCCGTGCTCGCCGTCGCGAAAGCCCACGCTCTGCTTCCACGCCGCGAGCCGCGTCGCGAAGTCGTCGCGCATGCCGTCCCAGAACACCGTCGGCTCCACATCGACCGCGAGCGCTTGCACGCCGCCGGTGGGCCCCGCGGGGCGATGGGTGGGCCCGCTCCAGCGCACGTGCCACGCGCTCGGGTAGACGCCGATCACCACCGCGTCTGCGCTCTTCGCCCGCCGCGCCGGCCGCTCGCTGTTCGGCCTGCCGAACGGAAACGCCCCCCACTCGCTCATCGCTCGATGGTAAACGCGGCACGCCGCGCAGGATGCTGCCAGCGGCATTGCACCCGAACCTTAGAACGCGAGGGGTGATTGGGTCTGGCTCCGCGCTCGAGTCGTGCAAAGGCCGCCGATGCGGTTCTTGTTCGCGTGGCTTGCGTTGCTGCCCCTGATCGCGCGCGCGCAGGAGAGCTATCACGACGTCGTCTTCGAGCCCGCCACGGGCGCCGTGCTGCTTCGCGAGCATGAACGCTTGCGGCACATCGCCGCGGACGACACCGTGCAGGATCTGCCGCCCTACCCGCGCCCGAACGCGCGGCTCGACCTGCTGATCCTCGCGGATGGGTTGTGGGTGCGCGACGGCCTCTACTTCGCGTTCTTTCGGCCCGGTCCCGCGGGCTGGAGCAGCGGCACGTGGCTGGTCAGCCGCGCCTTTCGCGCCCGCGCCCTCGAGCGCGTGAGCGTGCGTACCGACGAAGCGAGCCCCGTGCTCTCGGGCCCGCAGGGCACGTTTCACCTGCGCCTACAGGCCACCGAGACCGCGATCGTCGAGCATGAAGCGAAGGGCTACGAGCCGCGTTATCCCGGTCCGCTCGGCGTGGTGGGCTTCGACGCGTCGCTCCGGCGCTGCGTGGTCAAGAGCTCGGCGGGCATGGT
>DASUME010000091.1:0-4799 GCA_036277895.1 Polyangiales bacterium | reverse complement strand
ATCTTGAACGCCGCGTCGACGTCGATCTGGCCGCTCGCCACCGCGCTGTTGTTGGCGACGAAGCCGACGACGTTGCCGTTCAAGCGGCCGAAGGCGGTGATCGCGTTGCGGGCGCGGTCGGGCTGCAGCTCGAAGTAGTCGCCGTGGTCGCAGATGCGCTCGATGATGATCGAGACGTCGATCGGCGTGTTGAAGCCGGTCGGCGAGTTGAACGCCTTGCGCAGCAGCGTGTCGATCTCGGTGGTGCGGCGCTCGAGCGGGTCGGTCGTGGGCTGGTACAGCGGCGCCTCGCGCGAGCTGCCGGGAACGTACGAGAGCAAGCGCTGAACGGTGCGCAGCGCGGCCACTTCGTCCGCCACCGTCAGGTCGGCCACGCCGCTACCGCCGTGCACCTTCGGGCCACCGAGCTCGTCGGGCGTCACGTCCTCACCGAGCACGCTCTTCACGACGCCGGCGCCGGTGAGGCCGAAGAACGTGTCCGCCGGCTGGATCACGAAGCTGCCCTGGCGCGGCAGGTACGAGCCGCCGCCCGCGTTGTAGCCGAACATGCACATGATGCTCGGCACCACGCCGCTGATCTTGCGCAGCGCGGTGAACGCCGTGGAGTAGCCATCGAGGCCGCCGACGCCGGCGGGCACGTACGCACCCGCGCTGTCGTTCATGCCCACGACCGGCACGCCCTTCTCGGCGGCGAACGTGAACAGGTTGGCCAGCTTGCGGCCGTTGGTGGCGTCCATCGAGCCGGCGCGCACCGTGAAGTCGTGGCCGTACAGCGCGACGTCGCGCCCGCCCACCTTGACCATCGCGGTGACGATCGAGGCGCCGTCGAGGTTCTTGCCCCAGTTCTGGTAGAGCACCTGCGCCTGTGTGCCCTTGTCCTGCAGCACGTCGATACGCTCCCAGACCGTCATGCGGTCCTTGGCGTGCTGGCGCAGGATCTGAACGGGCCCCGCCGCGGTGTGCGGACGGGCGCGGAGCGCTTCGCCCTGCTCGAGGGCGTCGTCGTAGGGGCCGCGGACGGCGGACTCGTTCGACGTGGCGGGTTCTAGGAGCGGGTCATCGAGGGTGGGGATGACGACGGGTTCGGTCATGTGCAGACGTCCCTTGGCACTGGTCAGGCGGCCGCACTTGGACGGCTCGCCAGCTGGATCCAGCCCTGTGCCGGCGCGCCGACAGAAGGCGTGGACGTGGTGCGACCGTGTAGTCTGGAAATTGCCGGGAGACCAGCGAAACCTGTTGGGTTCGCTGGCTCGCTGGCAGACGAAAAAGGGGAGCGCCGCGGACCGCGACCCTCCCCTCGAGACCGGCCAAATACCACGCTATTTCAGAAGTAGATCTGCGTGCACTCGACCGCGACCGTGAAGGCGCCGCCGTTCTTCGCGTCCGTGCAGGCCTTGCCCAGCAGGGTCACCGTGCGCTCGTCCGCCTCCAGCTTCCAGCCGTCCGCCTCGCCGTAGCCGCGCGACTTGCCGCCGACCGTCACGGACACGAACTTGTAGTCCACGGTCTTCGAGAGCCGGTACGAGCACTGGGTGGCGTACGCCGCGAGCTCGTCGAACGTGGCCGCGAGGTCTTCCGCGCTCGCGACCGAACGGTGGGTCTTCTCGCCGGTGCCGCCCGCGGCCGCCATCAGATCGAGCTGGCCCTCGAAGTTGCTTCCGGCGGTCTCGTAGCCCACGACGTACGTCTTCACGCCCGCCTTGGTGAGCTTGCCGATCGCATCGATCGTCTGCTGGCGCGCCAGCGGATCTTCCAGGTTGCCGCCGCCGCCGCCGCCACCGCCGCCGCCGCCTCCGGGCGCGAACTCGGCCGAGCAGTTCGGGTCGCCGTCGGTCACCAGCAGCAAGAACTTCGCCGCCGTGACGTTCTGGTCGACGTTCTCCGGCGACCCGATCACGTCGATCGCGGCCTCCAGCGTGGCCGCCGTGGGCGTGTAGCCGCTGGGCCGCATGCGCGAGATGGCCTGGTTGATCTCCGGTCCCTTGTCCTCGCCGATCTCGACGTCGAGCTGCCCCGGCACACACTGCTGCGAGGGGTTGAACAAGCCGGCCAGGCCGCCGAGCCCGCCGTTCCCCGCGTTGCCCGGGAACGTCATCAGGCCGAAGTTCACACCCATGCTGTACTTGGTGACGAGCTGCGAGACCGCCTGCGCGGAGCCGCCCCAGCGGTCGGTGCGGTTGTCGTTGCCGTCGCGTCCCATCGACGCGGAGCGATCGAGCACGATCAACATGTCGGGCACGGCGTGGTCCGAGACGACCGAGTGCTTTCCGCACACGTCCTCGTCGCCGCGCTTGGTACCGCCGTCGGACTTGCCACCGTTGCCGCCGCCATCCCGGCCGCCGAGCTCGTCGTAGAGGCTCTTGTCACTGCCACAGCCGACTGCCGCCAGCGCACCTGCCAAGAGCCACCATTGATTCATCTTCACGCCAGGCCTCCGCAGCCACCGAATGGCCGAGTGCCCCCTGTTTCCTTGGGGGGAGGGAGCAATCTACGGAAAACGGCCGCGCTCCGGCTCGGTGACCCGGCGCGCGTGTGCTCTAGCCTACGCCGTTTTTCGGGCATTTCGGAAGACGACTCACAGGCTAAGGTACCGGTCCCGATGAGTACCGCTCTGGTCGCTTCCGCCCCGCGCCCCGCCAACGAGCTGTCGCTCTTTCCCGAAGGCACCGTGATGCACGAGCGGCGGCTGGCGTCGGGGCTCACGATGCGCTGGTACGAGCTCGGGGACGAGCACGCGCCGGCGGCCCTGTTCGTGCACGGCTTCCCCGAGCTCGCCGTGAGCTGGACGAACCAGTTCGCAGGGCTCGCGGACCGCTATCGCCTGCTCGCGCTCGACACGCGCGGCTACGGCGGCAGCGACGCGCCGTTCTGGTTCTGGAGCTACACGATGCGTAAGTCCGCGCGCGACTGCGTCGAGCTGCTGGACGCGATGGGCATCGAGCGCGCGCACCTCGTGGGCCACGACATGGGCGCGGCGATCGTGTGGGAGGCCGCGCAGCACTTCCAGGAACGCTTTCGTTCGCTCGCGATCGTGAATGGGCCGTGCCTGCCGCTGATGTACCGCAACGTGTTCAAGCAAGCGGGGCCGAGCTCGTACGTGTGGCGCATGTTGGTGCCGTACTACTTCGAGAACTTCGCCAAGCGCGATCCCGAGTTCTTCCTGCGCGACGCCTTCCACCGCGACGCCGATCACGAGCGCGTGTTCACGCCGGACGTGATCGAGGCCTACGCCAAGCACATCCACGCGCGCGGGCTGCCCGCGATCAACTACTACCGCGCCTGCGCGTACTTCCCGATCTTCCGCCTGTTCCCCGTGAAGATCCCGGTGCGCCTGATCTTCGGCGAAGACGATCCCTGGGTGGGCGCGTTCCTGCGCGAGCCCAAGACCTACGCGAGCTTCGTCGACGACATCGACAGCGTCGTCATCGACGGCATGGGCCACTTCGTACAGCAACAAGCCCCGGCGCAAGTGAACGAAGCGCTAGACGGGCTGTGGGCGCGCGCCGATCGAGGACTGGTCCGAGTACCCGTTTGAGGTCGACGAGGACTAACGCTCGCTCGACATGCTGAAGTCGCGCAGCGCTTCCGGCGTCGCGAGCAACCTCTGCAGCGTGGCGCGCATCGACGCGGAGCACGGCATGCGCGCACGGTAGTCGAACGTGTAGCGGGTGCGCTCGGTGTACCAGCTGCCGTAGCCGAGCGGCAGCAGCTCGCGATCGCGGATCGCGCTCGCGGGGAAGCAGAACAACATCACGCCGCGGTGCATCGAGGCGCCCTGGATCGGCTCGGCCACGCCGTAGCTGCCGGGCTCCGTCAGCAAGCGATCGCGATCGACGATCAGCAGATCGGGCTGGAGCTGATCGACGAAGGCTTCACCGCGCCCCTCGGCACGTGCGCGCAAGAACGCGGCGTCACCAACCAGCCCTTCGCTGTGCACGAACTGATGCTGCGGCGGCAGCCAGTAGCCGAGTCCTCCTGCGCGATCCCCCATCACGATCGTCTGCGCGGGTCCCGCGAACATGCGCTCGATCATGCGCACGCTGTCCTTGTTGAACGACGGGATGATCGGGAACATCGACGCGTACTGCGGCGCGTCGTGCGCTGCGAGCGCGGCCAGCGTGTCCGACTTGTTCGCGCCCATGCCCTGCACGCCAAGGTAGAGCGCGAGCGCCGCCAACGACGCGAGCACGCCGCGCCCGAGCGTGCTCCTGGATGTGCGTAGCCCGAGCGCCAGCGTGCGCGCATACGAGAACACGAAGCACAGCGCGAGCGGCCAGCTGTACCACGGCCACACGCGCCAGCCGGAGCCCAGCGAGTAGTACACGATCGTGATCAGCGCGCTCAGCGCGAGCACGCCCGTCGCGCGATCGAGCACGTCACGGTCGCCCGCGGCGTCGCGATCGTAGGCGCGTACGGCTTCATGTGCGAGCGCGAGCACCGCGCAGACGGCGAGCGGACGTTCGTACAGGTGCAGCACGGAGTTCTCGCCCGGTACGTTGCCGAGCTGCTTGGCGAGCCCACTCACCGGCACCGGCACGCCGAACCAGTGCCAGTTCAGCGCGAAGTACACGCCCGCGACCAGCGCCAGCACGAGCCCTTGCAGCACGAGCGTGCGCTCGACACGCCGCTCGCTGACGATCCGCCACGACGCATGGGCGGCGAACAGCGCCGCCGCGTCGAGCCGCACCAGGAACAGCGCCGCAAACGCGAGCCCCGACCCGAGCCACGAGCGCGTCGTGAGCAGCCACGGCAGCGCGGGCACCGCGAGCGCGAACAGCGTCGTCTCCAGCCCGAGCGAG
>DASUME010000090.1:0-9821 GCA_036277895.1 Polyangiales bacterium | reverse complement strand
TACGCGCTCGGCAGCACGCCGCGCAAGAGCGTGCGCCGCGGCGAGGGCCAGACCGGCCTCAGCGTGGCACAAGCGTGAAAGAGGCCGAGGTTTGCGTGCAAACCTGCGCGCGCGAGCGAACTTTGCGAACTACTGCTGACGGTCGCGCGGGCCGCGGCTGGCGTAGCCGGCTTTGCGGAGGGCGTCCTGGATGCGGTGGATGGCCAGCTCGCGCGAGAGGTTTTCCTTCGAGATGATCGCCTCGGTCTGCTCGGCGAGGCGGCGGCGGTCTTCGACGGGCAGCACGTGGGAGGTGATGATGATGACCGGGATCTCGCGCGTGCTGGCGTCGCCCTTGAGCTGGTCGAGCACGTCGAAGGCGGTGCTCTTCTCGAGCAGGAAGTCGAGCAGGATGATGTCCGGTCGCTGCTCGCGTGCGAGCTGCACGCCGGCGTCTCCGTCCGAGGCCTCCAGCAGCTTGTAGGGCGTGTTGGTGAGGTGCTTGCGCATCAGGTAGCGCGCCGCCTCGTCGTCATCGATCGCCAGCACCTTGGCGGCGCGCGCCTGCGTCGACAGCGACTCCAGCTTCTGCACGAGCCGACCCTCATCGACGGGCTTGAGCCAGAACTCGTCGGCGCCGAGCGCGCGCGCCTTCTGCTCGCGGTCGGTGATCGTCACCACCAGCACCGGGATGTCGCGCGTCTCGGGGTTGGTCTTGACGTCGCCGAGGAAGCGCCAGGAGGTCTCGTTCTCGAGCATGATGTCGAGCACGATCGCCGCCGGCCGCATCGACTTCAGCAGCGCGCGGGCGTCCTCGATCGTGCGCGCCGGCACCACCTGAAAGCCGCTGCGCGCGAGGAAGCGCTCGTAGAGGAAGATCGTCTTGCGGTCGTCCTCGATCACCAGCACGGGCGCGCGCTCCGGATCGAGCTCGCGGCTGCGCGCCTCGATCTTCTGCAGCTCGATGGCCTCGTCGTGCTTGCGCGGGATCACGCACGTGAAGGTGGAGCCCTCCCCCACGGTGCTGGTGACACGCAGCGAGCCGCCGAGCAGCTCCGAGAGGCCGCGCGCGAGCGGCAGGCCCAGGCCGGTGCCCTTCAGGCGTCGCTGCACGACGCTGTCGAGCTGCGTGAACTCGTCGAAGATGCGCTCCAGATCCTCCGCCGCGATGCCGATGCCGGTGTCGCGCACCGTGAACACCACGTCATCGCCCTCGAAGGCGGTGGTCAGGCGGACCTCGCCACGCTCGGTGAACTTGAGCGCATTGGCCAGCAGGTTGCGCAGGATCTGCGCGAGCTTTCCCTGATCGGTCTCGAGCGTCAGCTCGGCCGGCACCGGCTCGACCACGAGCTCGACGGGCACGTCCGGCGACAGCAGCGGCCGCAGCGTGCCGCGCAGGCCGCCGAGCATGTTCTCCAGCCCAAACGCCTCGATGCGCAGCGCGGCGCGGCCGGACTCGATCTTGGCGACGTCGAGCATGTCGTTGACCAGCGTGTACAGCTCCTTGCTGGCGGAGCGAATGAAGCGCACCTGCTGCTGTTGCTCCTCCCCGAGCGGGCCGTCCACGCCATCGAGCAGCAGCTTGCTCAGGCCCAGGATCGAGTTGAGCGGCGTGCGGAACTCGTGGCTCGCGTTGGCCACCAGGCGAGTCTTGATCTCGGCGCCCTCGCGCAGCTCGCGCGCCTTGTCCTCGAGCTCGGCCAGCAGCGCCACCACGCCGCGGTGCGACTCGCGCAGCTCCTCGTTCGCGCGCAGCAACGCCTGCTCGCGCTGGCGCAGCTCGACGTTGAGCTGCTCGATCTGCGCGGCATGCCGGAGCACCAGGCTGGCGATCGCGTGCCCGAGCTCCAGCGCGACCTCGACGTGCCACGGCTGCCAGGGTGCGGAGTGGCCGCGCACGGTCTCCTTCCAGAGCGCGAACGAGCCGCGTGGCGACAGCCTCGTCTCGCCGTTCTCGATCGACACCTGCTTGTTCGGATCACCGGCCCAGTTCACCGTGCGCGTGACCTCGGGCCGGAACCAGAGCATCCAGCTGCCGCCCGTGGGCTCGAGCGGCACGGCCAGCAGCCCGGCGGCCTCGCTCGCGCCCTCAAGGGTGGGGTAGTCCGTGGCCAGCTGCTCGGTCGAGAACGTGCCCGAGCCGGCGCGATCGCGCAGCCACGTCGTCAGCGCCTCGATCTGCGCCTCGGACGGCGTCACGCCGAAGCGCGACACCTTGCCTGCATGAATCAGCGCCGCGCCGGTGGCCTCGGTCAGCGTCAGCAGCTGCGCGGAGGTTCTGCGCCACGCCCTGCTCGAGCTGCTCGGCGGCGGTCAGCTCGCGCACGATGCGGCGCAGCTGGCCCTCGCTCTCCGTGCGCCTGTCGGTCAGGTCCGCACGCTCGCTCGCCGCCAGCTGCCACGACAGCGTCTGCGACAGGAAGTCGCACGCCGCGCGCACCACGTAGGGCACGACCTTGGGCTGGTAGTGGTGGCAGATAATCATGCCCCAGAGCCGGCCGTCGATGACCAGCGAGATCGACATCGACGCCTGAATTCCCATGTTCCGCAGGTACTCGACGTGGATCGGCGAGACGCTGCGCAGCACCGCGAAGCTCAGGTCGAGCGGCGCGCCGTCGACCGGGCTGAGGGCTGGCACGATCGGAACCGGCTCGTACGCGAGGTCCGCGATCAGGCGCAGGCGATTGATCGTGTAGAGCCTGCGCGCCTGCGCGGGAATGTCCGAGGCCGGGTAGTGCAGGTCCAGGTACGACTCGAGCTCGTCGCGCTTGTTCTCCGCCACCACGTGACCGTGGTCGTCGCGATCGAAGCGATAGGCCATCACGCGGTCGAAGCCGGTCAGCGCGCGAACTTCATCCACCGCACGCGCGCACAGGCCGGCCACGGTCGATGCGTCCTGCAGGCGGCCCACCGCGACGCGCACGTGCTGGTAGAAGCCGGCGAACGAAAGCTCGTCCGCGTTCGCAGACTCGAGCTCCACCATCGCGCCCTGCGCACCGTGCGAGACGATGGCGTCCAGGGCACGGCCCTTGCGGCTGATCACGCGCAGCGGGTTGATCGGGGGTCCGGCGTCGGGCGCGAGGCTGGGCGCGAGCGCATCGACGTCCGCGTCGTCGAGCACTTCCTCGAGGTGCCGGCCCACCACCGCGCCCGGCTCGACGCCGAGGAAGGCGCCGCTGTTCGCGCTCGCCTGCAGGATCACGAGCTCGGGCGAGACCACGAGCAGCGCGCCATGGGGCTGCACCGCACCGCTGATGTGGATCGGCTCGCGGTCGCAGTTGGTGAGGTCGACTTGGAAAGTCACGGCCGGGAGGATACGCGCCCTGGAAGACCCCGTCGCCTTGACGTTCAGCCCGGGAGGATACATCTATGCATTCGGATTATCGGATGCTAGCGATGGAGCTGGGAAAATATGCCGAGGCGCTGAGCCTGCTCGGAGACGAGAGCCGGCTGCGGCTCTGCGTCCTGCTTGCCGAGCGCGAGCTGTGCGTGTGGGAGCTGGTCCGGGTCACGGGCATGGGCCAGTCGCGTGTGTCGACGCACCTCGCTCGCCTGCGCGACGCGGGCTTGCTCCGGCACCGGCGCGACGGCACGCAGGCCTTCTACCGGCTCGCGCCGGAGGGGCAGAGCGAGACCGTGCGCTCGCTCCTCCGTGAGGTCTCGAGCTCGTCCGACCGCACGCTGCGCGCCGACCGCGAGCGCCTGGCCGCCCTCGACGCCGAGCGCCACGAGGGCCTGCCCGAGTCGGCGATCCTCGAGCTCGATCGCGACTACTCGCCTGGCCGCACGTGGCAGTCCCTGGCCCTGGGCGCGGCCTCGCTGCTGCGCCTCGGGGACGTGCTCGACGTGGGCTGTGGGGATGGCGCCGTGGCCAGCGTGCTCGCGGCCTACTGCCGCACGCTGACCTGCATCGACAGCGACGAGCGCGCGGTGCAGGCGGCCGGCGAGCGGCTCGCGAGCCACCCCCACGCGAGCGTGCGGAGCGCGGACGTGCACGCGCTGCCGTTCGCGGACGCGAGCTTCGACGACGTGCTGCTGTTCCACACGCTCACCTATGCGAAGCATCCGGCGCGGGCCCTGGCGGAGTGCGCACGCGTGCTACGCCCGGGCGGCCGCGCCGTGCTGCTCTGCCTGGACCAGCACGAAGAGCACGAGATCAGCGCCGCCTACGGGCTGCTTCACCCGGGCTTCTCGACCCGCAAGCTGCAAACCTTGCTCAAGGGCGTGGGCTTGCAGGTCTCGCGCGCCGAGATCGCGTGCCAGGAAGCACGCAAGCCTCACCTACGCGTCGTCATCGCCGAGGCCACCAAGCCCGGACCAGCGCAGAATCAAAGCAAGTGAGTAAGACGTTGGAACACCCCATCGAGAAGTTACTGCGGGAACGCATCCTCATCATCGACGGCGCGATGGGCACCACCATCCGCAGCTACAACATGAAAGAGGCCGACATCCGCGCGGAGCGCTTCAAGGGCTCGACGAAGGACCTGCTGAACAACGGCGAACTCTTCTCGCTCACGCAGCCGGACATGATCTGCGACATCCACCGGCGCTTCCTGGAGGCCGGTGCGGACATCATCGAGACCAACACCTTCGGCGCGACCGGCATCACGCAGAGCGAGTTCTTCGTCGACGACCCGCGCGAGCACGGAGGGCGCAAGGATCCGGCCTTCTACCAGAAGATCATCGAGACGCCGTCCCTGAACGAGCTGGCCTGGGAGATCAACGAGCAGTCGGCGCGCCAGTGTCGCATCTGGGCCGATCGCGTGGCCAACCGCGACGGCAAGCCGCGCTTCGTGGCCGGCGCGATCGGACCGCTCACCGTGTCGCTCACGAACTCGCCCGACGCGGACGACCCGGGCTTCCGCGTGTGCACGTTCGATCAGGTGAAGTTCGCGTACGTGGAGCAGGTGGAGGCGCTGATCGCGGGCGGCGTCGACCTGCTGCTGGTCGAGACGATCTTCGACTCGCTCAACGCCAAGGCGGCGCTGGTGGCGATCCAGGAGGTCTTCGCCAAGCAGAAGAAGGAGCTGCCGATCATGATCTCGGCGGCGGTCGGCCGCGGCGGAGAGACCATGATCTCCGCGCAGACCATCGAGGCGTACTGGAACGCGGTCAAGCACGTGAAGCCGCTGTCGATCGGGCTGAACTGCTCGCTCGGTCCGGACTTGATGCACCCGTTCTTGTCGGAGCTGGCCGAGAAGGCCACGGTGGCGGTCTCCGCGTATCCCAACGCCGGCCTTCCCAATCCGCTCGCGCCCACGGGCTTCGACCTGGAGCCTCCGGACATGGCGAAGTACCTGACGGACTTCGCGGAGGCCAACACGATCAACATCGCGGGCGGCTGCTGCGGCAACACGCCCGAGCACATTGCGGCGATCGCCAAGGCGCTCGAAGGCAAGGCCCCGCGCGAGATCGGCGCGCGCAGGCAAGACGCCGAGCTGCGCACCACCAGCGTGAGCGTGCCGGCGCAGCTCGAGGCGTTCCGGCCGCTGCGGCTCTCTGGATCGCAGCCGTTCACGCAGCAGCAGGGCGTGTACATGATGATCGGCGAGCGCACCAACGTCGCCGGCTCGCCCAAGTTCGCCAACCTGATCAAGCAGGGCCAGTACGAGGCCGCCGTCAGCATCGCGCGTCAGCAGGTCGAGAACGGCGCCAACGTGATCGACGTGTGCATGGACGAGGGCATGATCGACGGCGTCGCCGCGATGACGCGCTTCCTGCTCCTGATCGCGAGTGAGCCCGAGGCGGCGGCCGCACCGATCATGGTGGACTCCTCCAAGTGGGAGGTGGTCGAGGCCGGGCTCAAGTGCCTGCAGGGCAAGGGCATCGTCAACTCGATCTCCCTCAAGGAAGGCGAAGACGTCTTCCGCGAGCGCGCGCGCCACGTGCTGAAGTACGGCGCCGCCACCGTCGTGATGGCGTTCGACGAGCAGGGCCAGGCCGCCACGTACGCCGAGAAGATCCGCATCTGCGAGCGCGCCTACCGCATCTTGGTGGACGAGGTCGGCTTTCCGCCCGAAGACATCATCTTCGACCCGAACATCCTCACCGTCGCCACCGGCATGGAGGAGCACAACAACTACGCGGTCGACTTCATCGAGGCCACGCGCTGGATCAAGCAGAACCTCCCGCACGCCAAGGTGAGCGGCGGCGTCTCGAACATCTCGTTCAGCTTCCGCGGCAACAACAAGGTGCGCGAGGCGATGCACTCCGCGTTCCTGTTCCACGCCATCGGCGCGGGCATGGACATGGGCATCGTCAATGCCGGCATGCTCGAGGTCTACGAAGAGATCGAGCCGCAGCTCAAGGAGCTGGTCGAAGACGTGCTGCTCAATCGTCGGCCCGACGCCACCGAGCGGCTGGTCGACTACGGCGAAGAGCTGAAGTCGCAGAGCGCCGGCAACAAGAAGGCTGTCGAAGCCAAGGCGCAGGAGTGGCGCAACGAGCCCGTGGAGGCCCGCCTGGCCCACGCGCTGGTCAAGGGCATCGACACCTTCATCGACGAGGACACCGAAGAAGCGCGGCAGAAGCTCGGCAGACCGTTGTCGGTGATCGAGGGGCCGCTGATGGCCGGCATGAGCGTGGTCGGCGACCTGTTCGGCGCGGGCAAGATGTTCTTGCCGCAGGTCGTGAAGTCGGCGCGCGTGATGAAGAAGTCGGTGGCCTATCTGACGCCCTTCATGGAGGCGGAGAAGGCGGCGGCGAGTGCGGCCGGTGAGGTGGTGCGCACGCAGGGCAAGATCGTGCTCGCCACCGTCAAGGGCGACGTGCACGACATCGGCAAGAACATCGTGGGCGTCGTGCTCGCCTGCAACAACTACGACGTGATCGACATGGGCGTGATGGTGCCGTGCGAGAAGATCCTCGAGCGCGCCAAGGAAGTGAAGGCCGACATCATCGGGCTCAGCGGGCTGATCACGCCGTCGCTCGACGAGATGGTGCACGTGGCGCGCGAGATGAAGCGCCTGAAGATGGATCTGCCGCTCTTGATCGGAGGAGCGACCACCAGCCGCGCGCACACCGCCATCAAGATCGCGCCTCACTACGACTCGCCCGTGGTGCACGTGCTCGATGCGAGTCGCGCGGTGCCCGTGACCACGAACTTGCTCGGCACGGGCAAGACCAGGTTCGTCGATGAGCACAACGCGGACTACGAGAAGCTGCGGGCGCGGCACCGGGCGCCGGTGAAGGCGTTGCCGTCGCTGCAGGAGGCGCGCTCGCGCAAGCCGGACATGGAGTGGAAGGCGGCCGACATCGCGAAGCCGGACCAGACCGGCATCCACGTGCTGGACGACTTCCCGCTCACCACGCTGCGCGAGTACATCGACTGGACGCCGTTCTTCCACACCTGGGAGCTCAAGGGCATCTACCCGCGCATCTTCGAGCACGAAGCCTACGGCGAGCAGGCTCGCTCGCTCTTTGCAGACGCGCAGAAGCTGCTCGACAAGATCATCAGCGAGAAACTCCTGCGCGCACGCGCTGTCTACGGGATCTTGCCCGCGAACTCGGTCGGCGACGACGTCGAGGTGTACACCGACGACAGCCGTACCAGCGTGCGCGAGCGCTTCTGCTTTTTGCGCCAGCAGCGCGACAAGGAAGATGGGCCGTCTCGCTCGCTGAGCGACTTCATCGCACCCAAGGAGACGGGCCTGCCCGATTACCTCGGCGTGTTTGCGGTCACCACGGGCATCGGCAGCCAGGCGCTGGTCGAGCGCTACAAGGCGGAGCACGACGACTACAACGCGATCATGAGCGAGGCGCTGGCCGACCGGCTGGCCGAGGCGTTCGCGGAGTACCTCCATCAGCGCGCGCGCATCGACTGGAGCTACGGCAAAGACGAGGGCCTTCCGCCCGCGGAGCTGCTGAAGGAGAAGTACCGCGGCATTCGCCCGGCGGCCGGCTATCCGGCGTGTCCCGATCACACCGAGAAGGAGACGCTGTGGCGGGTGCTCGACGCCGAAGCGAACGCTGGCATCAAGCTCACGGAGTCGTTCGCGATGTGGCCCGGTGCGAGCGTCAGCGGGCTGTACTTCGCGCACCCCAAGGCGCACTACTTCACGCTCGGCAAGATCGACCGCGATCAGGTCGCCGACTACCACGTGCGCAAGGGCATGACGCAAGCCGAGGTCGAGCGCTGGCTGGCACCCAACCTCAACTACGATCCCTGAGCGTCAGCCGAGCTGCGTGCGCAGCGTCTTGGCGGCGCTCACCATGTTCTGCAGCGCGGGCAGCACCTCGTCCCAGCTGCGCGTCTTGAGGCCGCAGTCCGGGTTGACCCACAGCCGCTCGGCCGGGATCTTCTCGGCGGCCTTCTTCATCAGCGCGACCACCTGCTGCTCGCTCGGCACGTTGGGCGAGTGGATGTCGTACACACCCGGGCCGATCTCGTTCGGGTACGCGAAGGCATCGAACGCACCGAGCAGCTCCATGTCGGAGCGCGACGTCTCGATGGTGATGACGTCGGCGTCCATGGCGGCGATCGAGGCGATGATGTCGTTGAACTCCGAGTAGCACATGTGCGTGTGGATCTGCGTCGCGTCGGCCACGCCGTTGGCCGTGATCCGGAACGCGTCGACCGCCCAGTCGAGGTGCTGCTTCCACTCGGTCTTGCGCAGCGGCAGGCCCTCACGCAGCGCCGCTTCGTCGATCTGGATGATGCGCACGCCCGCCTGCTCCAGGTCGAGCACCTCCTTGCGGATCGCGAGCGCGAGCTGGTAACAGGAGGCCGAGCGCGGCTGATCATCGCGCACGAACGACCAGTTCAGGATCGTGACCGGGCCCGTGAGCATGCCCTTCATCGGTCGCTTGGTGAGCGACTGCGCGTAGCGGATCCACTCCACCGTCATCGCCTTGGGCCGGCTAATGTCGCCGAACAGGATCGGCGGCTTCACGCAGCGCGAGCCGTACGACTGCACCCAGCCGAGCTCGCTGAACGCGTAGCCTTCGAGCTGCTCGCCGAAGTACTCGACCATGTCGTTGCGCTCGGCTTCGCCATGCACGAGCACGTCGAGGTCGAGCTTCTCTTGCTCGCGCACGGCGCGCTCGATCTCGGTGTGCATCTGCTTCGTGTACGAAGCTTGGTCGAGCTTGCCGGACTTGAATTCACTGCGCGCCTTGCGGATGTCTGCCGTCTGCGGGAACGAGCCGATGGTGGTGGTGGGGAAGCGCGGCAGCTTGAACGCGCTCGCCTGCACCTTGGCGCGCGTGACGTAGGGCGCCCTACGCTGCCCGAGCCTGGAGTCGAGCTTGGCGATCGCGGCACGCACCTTCGGATTGTTCACGCGCGGCGAGCTCTTGCGGCTCTCACGCGCGGCGTCGCTGGCCGCCAGCGCAGCGCGCACGCTGGCGCGACCGCCGTTCAAGGCAGCGCCGAGCACGCGCACTTCTTCCAGCTTCTGCTGCGCGAATGCCAGCCACGACTTGATCTCGCCGTCGAGCTTCGTCTCGCTCGCGAGATCGACCGGCACGTGCAGCAGCGAGCTCGATGGCGCGATCCACAGGCGGTCGCGCAGGCGCGCGTGAATCGGCTCGACGTAGTCGAGGATGGACGTGAGATCGGCCTTCCAGATGTTGCGGCCGCTGATCACGCCGAGCGACAGCACGCGATCACTCGGGAGCGCGGAGACCACACGATCGATCTCGCCGCGCCCGGCGACGGCATCTACGTGGAGGCCCGCGACTGGCAGACCCAGGGCGAGCTCGAGGTTCTCCGCCAGGCGACCGAAGTAGGTCGCGAGCAACACCTTCGGGCCCTCCAGCTCCTGATAGGCAGAGCGGTACGCCTGCTGCCACGCCGCATCGAGCTCGGTGACGAGCGCGGGCTCGTCGAGCTGCACCCACTC
>DASUME010000089.1:0-4203 GCA_036277895.1 Polyangiales bacterium | reverse complement strand
TGCACGTCGAGGTAGAGCGCGATCCGCCAGCTGTCGAACACCCACTTCTTCTCGACGCGCAGGTCGATGCGGTTGAACGTGGGCGCGCGCGCGGAGTTCAGGCGCCCGTCCGCCGCTTGCCAGGTGTCATTGTCGAGCGACTGCGTGGCGCCCGCGACCGGCGTTCGCGGCGAGCCGGTGACGATGCGGATCACGCCGCCCGTCTCCCAGCCGCGACCGAGGATCACGTTGCCGGCGAGCGTGAAGATGTGGCGCTGGTCGTAGTTGAACGGGCGCCAGGGCTCGCCGGGATCCTTCCGCTCGCTCTTCATCAGCGTGTACGAGAGGAAGCCGAACCAGCGGCCCTTGGCCTGCTTGCGGCCCGCGACCTCCAGGCCCTTCACGCGACCGATGCCTTCGCTGACGTAGGGCGGCTGCTCGATCGCGGCCTGCATCAGCGAGGTGGGCGAGTCCGGCGTCACCGGCCGATCGCGCAGGGTCTTGTAGAAGCCCTCGATGTTCAGCGAGTACTCGTCACTGAAGTCGTGCTCGAAGCCGAGGCTGTAGTGGATCGCCTTGTTGTAGAGCAGGTCTGGGTTGCCGAAGCCCTTGAGCACCTGCGGCGGATCCGGCGGCTGCGAGAACACGCCGACGCCGCCCTTCACGCGCCACGCGGGTGTGACCGAGTAGACCGCCGACAGGCGCGGGTCGAACGCGAAGCGCTGGGTGAGGCTGTTGTGATCGAGCCGCAGCCCTGGGATCACGCGCAGCGCCTTGATCGGCTGCATCGGCAGCTCGATGAAGCCGGAAAGCTGCGAGAAGTAGTCACGCCGATCGAACGCGGACTTGTCGAGCGTGTCGATCGAGCCGCCCATGTTGCTCGAGCTGTCCATGTCCGGAAACTGCGGCCCGAAGAAGTTGACGTCGTAGAAGCCCGCGATGCTGTCCGTGCCGACGATCAGCTGCACCGCTTCATTGAAGCGGTAGCGCCACTCGGCGCGCAGGTAGGCCTGGTTGATCGCGAGGTCGAGCTTGAAGTACGGCGGGAAGCGGAAGTTGTTGTGCTCGCGGCCGATCGCGAACGAGATGTCGTGCTCCAGCTTGCGCGAGTACTGCCGGCGCCACGCGAGCTGCACGCGGTGGAACTGCGTGCCGAGCTGCAGGCTCTGTACGCTCGGGTCGTCGTCGTTGGGCGAGAACAGGATCTTGAGCCGATCGCTGGAGCCGAAGGCGCCGATGCGCAGCCGATCGCGGTCCGTGGGCCGGTAGGTGACGAAGCCCTGGTAGTCGTAGTAGACCGGCGCCGCGAGTGTGCCGACCGAGTCCGGCAGCGTGGCGGCCAGGATGTTGCCGAGGTAGCTGCGCCGGCCACCGACCATGAACGCGCTCTTCTCGGTGATCGGACCTTCCAGGACCAGCGACGTATCGAGCGGTAGGTTGGTGTCGAGCACGCCGTGGATCTTGTCGGTCTTGGGATCGCGCAGGCCGACGTCGATGATGCCGCCCATCGCGCGGCCGTAGCGGACCGAGAAGTTGCCCGGGTAGAAGTCGATGCGGTCGAGCACGCGCGAGTTGATGAAGCTGGTCAGGCCGCCGAAGTGGTAGAGCAGCGGCACCGGCACGCCGTCGAGCAAGACCTGCGAGTCGCCCGGCGCCGAGCCGCGGATCAGCACCACACCCGCCGTGAAGGGCGGGCGCGCGACGCCGGGCAAGAGCTCGATCGTGCGCAGCGCATCGCCGCGCGTTCCGGCCACGCGCATGAGCTCCTCGCGCTCGATGGTGCGGCGCGTGACCTCGCGCGGCGGCGCCTTCACGCGGGCCACCGCGCCGAACTCCTCGTAGCTGCTCTGGCGCTTCAGGCGGTACGTCAGCTCGGTGACCTGGCCGGCGGTGAGCTCTTCCTTGTGCGACTCACCCTTGAAGCCGTCGCCTGCGAGCGCGAGCTCGTACGTTCCCGGCGGCAGCTCCGCGCCGGCCTTGCCGTTGGCATCGGTGACGATCCGCTTGCCGAACGCCTGGTCCGCGGGCGTGGTGACGATGACCTCCACGTTCTCTAGCGGCTTCTGGTCCTCGGCGCTCTGGATCGTCAGCGCGAGCTGCGCCACGGCCGCGGGTTCCTCGACCTTGGCGGCCTCGGGCGGCGGCTGGTACGTGAAGGAGTATCGATACTGAATGCGCGCGCGCAGCGGCACGCCACCCTTGGTGGCCGGCTCGAACACGAAGCGGCGCGCGGCGGCGACCGCGTACTCGTCGAAGCCGTTGCCCACGGGCTCCCCGAGCTGCGAGACCTCCTCCACGAAGCCGTCTTCGCCGATGGTCAGCAGCAGCAGCACCTGCGCCTCGAGCTTCAGCTCGCGTGCCTGCTCCGGATAACCCGCATCCACGAACGCCTTCAAGACAGGGGCCGTGAGCGCGTTGGGATCCGGCGCCGGCGCCTCCTGCGCGTGTGCGAAGGACGTGATCAAGACGGCGTACAACCCGAGCCATCGCAGCGAGCGATCGATGCAGCGCGTCATCGGCAGGGGAGTACTATCACGCCTCGAGTCGAGTTCGAGAGCCAAGTCCAGGGTACGATGGGTTCGATGAGAGCCTCCTGGGTGTGCTTGGTCTTGCTGTGTGCCTGTTCCATGCCGAAGCCTGCGGCCCAGGTGCCCGCCGCGACGCAGGAGAGCGGCCCGGCCAAGTTCCCGCTCAGCGAGCGCAAGGAGCTCTCCGGCGACGTCGAGCGCATCTACGAGCTCGCCCGCTCCGCCGATGCGCCTTCGTTGGGTGGGGCCGACGCCAAGGTCACCCTGGAGATTTGCTCGGACTTTCAGTGCCCGTACTGCGCGCAGCTCGCACCCACCGTGCACGAGCTGCATGAGAACTACGAGGAGCTGCTGCGCATCGTGTGGCGCAACTGTCCGCTGCCGTTCCACGAGCACGCGCTGCCGGCCGCGGAGGCCTCGCTGGAGGTGCAGAAGCAGGGTGGGAGCAAGGCGTTCTGGGCCTATCATGACCTGCTGTTCGCGCATCAGCACGAGCTGAGCGCGGAGGCGCTGGTGGCGCTCGCGGGCCAGCTGGAGGGCGTCGACAGCATGCAGGTGCGAGCGGCCCTGAGCGACCACCGCCACGCGGCCCACGTGCGCGAGGAGCTGCTGGCCGTGGTCGATGCGGGTGCAGCCTCGAACGGCCTCGGCACGCCGGCCACGTTCGTGAACGGGCGCCTGCTCGCGGGCGCGCAGCCGTACGCCAACTTCGAGGACGCGGTGGAGCGCGCGCTGCAGGAGCTGCCCTCGGCGCGCGCACACGCCGTCGAAGCCAGCAAGCAGGCCTACCCGATGGCGCGCGTACGCCACATCCTGGTGCAGTTCTCCGAGGCGCGCGAGGCCCACGTCAAGCGCAGCCGCGAGGAGGCACTCGCGAAGGCGCAGCTGCTGCGCACGCAGGTCACGCCGAGCAGCTTCGCGCAGTACGCCAGCGCAGAGAGCGACTGCCCGAGCAAGCAGGACGGCGGCGAGCTGGGCCGCTTCACGGTGGGCGAGCTGGAGCCGACCATCGAGCTCGGGCTGTTCGCGCTGGAGCCGGGGCAGATCAGCGAGGTGATCGAGAGCCCGTTCGGCTTCCACATCCTGCTGCGCGAAGACTGATCGAGCGCTGGTCGCGCGCTCCTCGTGCGCCGTCGTTCGGCGCATGGGTATGTGGCCGCGACTTCGCACCTTTCCTTCTGTGCGCGACGCGCGCACGAGCTCGCGTGCGCGAAGAGCGTGTGCTCGTCGTCGTTCGGCTATTTTCGCCCGCGCGCTGGCGTGCAATCCTGTGCCTGGTTGGGCATGTGCGACGGTTGAACCCACGGCTCGCCCGCCTCGTGCGGGTCCTGCTCACGCTGCTCGTCATCGCAGTCGTCTCCTGGCACGTCGACGGCCCGGCACTCGTCCGCACGTTCGCGTCACTCGGAGCTGTCGAGGTCTCGGCGTTGCTGGCCCTCGTCTGCGTGCAGCAGGTGCTGTTGTCACAGCGTTTTGCGACTGTGCTGCGCGGCCTCTCGCCCGGCTCGCACCTACGGCTGCGCGACCTGGTCATCGATCAGCAGGTCGGCACGGCTTACAACGTGGTGCTGCCCTCGGCCGTGGGTGGCGATGCGGTGCGAGCCCTACGCGCACAGCGTCGCCTGAGCGCCGCGAACGACCGGGTCGCCGAGGCCTGGGGAGCGGTGTTGCTCGACCGGCTACTCGGCCTGCTCGC
>DASUME010000088.1:0-7583 GCA_036277895.1 Polyangiales bacterium | reverse complement strand
TGACCCTGTTCTTCCTGTACGGCGTGCGCATCTCGCCGCAGGACGCGCTCGAGGGCGCGCGCAACGTCAAGCTGCATGCGCTGGTGCTGGCGTTCACCTACCTGGTGTTCCCGCTGCTCGGCTTGCTCGCGTTGCCGCTGCAGCCGGGACTGCTCGCGCCCGAGCTGTACGTGGGCTTGATCTTCCTGTGCGCCCTGCCGTCCACCGTGCAGTCGTCGATCGCGTTCACCTCGATCGCACGCGGCAACGTGGCGGCGGCGTTGTGCGCGGCCTCGGCGTCCAACCTGCTGGGTGTGGTGATCACGCCGGTGTTGGTGGGCGTGCTGCTCAGCAAGCAGGGCGTGACCTTCTCGGCCAGCTCGATCCAGAAGCTGGTGCTGCAGCTGCTGCTGCCGTTCTTCGTGGGGCAGCTGCTGCGGCGCTGGATCCTCGGCTTCGTAACCCGGCACAAGCAGGTGCTCGGCTACGTGGACCGCGGCTCGATCTTGCTCGTGGTCTACGGGGCGTTCAGCGAGGGAGTCGTCTCGGGCCTGTGGAGCCGGATCTCGCTGGGCGCCCTCGCGCTGGTGTTCGTGCTGGCCGCCGTGCTGCTGGCGCTGGTGCTGACGCTGACCACGTTCGTCAGCCGCCGGCTCGGCTTCCGCACCGAGGACGAGATCACGATCGTGATGTGCGGCTCCAAGAAGAGCCTCGCCAGCGGCGTGCCGATCGCGACCGTGCTGTTCCCGCCCGCGGCGGTGGGCGTCACGGTCCTGCCGCTGATGCTGTTCCACCAGCTGCAACTCGTGGTATGCGCTTGGCTCGCACGCCGTTATGCCGACCGCCCCGATCGATGAGTTTCAGTTCGACTGCGACCGCGCCAGGCTCGGCCCCGTCCTGAGCCAGCGCTTCCGCGCGCTGCCGCGCGACGAGGCCTTCGAGGGCTGGCTTCGCGACTGGGGCGCACGCCCGCACGGCTTCTGGACCACCACGCTCACCACCTGGGCCTCGGCCTTCGTGAGCAGCTACGACGCGCACGGCTGGATCGGGAGCTACCGCATGCACCTGCTGTCGCCCGCGATGTGGGGCGACCTGCTGGAGGGCCAGCGATTCGCATCGTTGCTCGATGTCGGCGCGGGCGCGGGCTACGTCACCGCCGGGGCCAAGGCGTACTTCGATCAGATCACTGCCACCGAGACCTCCGAGCCGCAGCGCAAACGATTGGAGGAGCGCGGCTTCGCGGCGCACGGCAGCGACCTCACGGATCAGTCCTTGAACCGCAAGTTCGACGTGGTCAGCGCGTTCAACGTGCTCGACCGCACCGCGCGTCCGCTCACGTTGCTGCGCTCGCTCAAGGCACACGCCAGCGAGCGCGTGATCGTGTCGATGCCGCTGCCCGCGCGTCCCCACGTGCACATCAAGGGCGGCACGCGCGCGCCCGATGAGCGCTTGCCCTCGCTGGCCAGCGACTGGGAGACCGCCGCCCGGGAGCTCAGCGAGCGTATGCTCGAGCCCGCCGGCCTGAAGGTCGAGCGCCTCGCGCGCGCGCCGTACCTCAGCCGCGGCGACACCCAGCAGCGCCTGTACGTGCTGGACGACGCGATCTGGGTCTGCTCCTTCTGATGTCGTTCGTGCGCTACAGCGTCGGCATGCTCAAGCTCCTGCCCGCGCTCATGCTCGTGCTCGCGGCCTGCGCGCACGTACGGCCGCGCCCGCATCCGCTCGAACCGCTGACCAGCGAGGAGTACGCGCGCAGCTTCGCGATCGTGAGCGCGCGCTTCACGTCCGATCCCGCGCTGCCCAAGCGAGGTCTGCGCTTCCCGCTCGCCGCGCTCGCGGAGCCACCGAAAGCGCAGATGCTGGCGTGGCGAGAGGGTGTGCCCTTCGCGCGCGAGGCCGAGCTGCATGTGCTGCACAACGAGAGCGCCCGCGCCTGGGTGGCGCGCATCGATCTCGCGCAGGGCAAGCTGAGCGCACTGCGCGAGCTCGCCAAGGGCGTGCAGCCCGCCGTCGCGCCGAGCGAGTACCGCGACGCCAGCAAGCTGGTGCGCGCGCATGAGCCCTGGCGACAGGCTCTGCGCGCGCGCGGTGTCGATCCCGAGAAGGTGTACCTCGACCTGTGGGCGCCCGGTCACTTCGAGCTGCCGCCTGACGTCCAGCTCAGCCACGGTCCGCACACGCGCCTGATGCGCGCGATCACGTTCTACCGCGGCGACGCGCGAAATCCCTACGATCGCCCGATCGAGGGCCTGGTGCTCACGCTCGATCTGAACGCGATGAAGGTCGTGCACCTGCTCGACACCGGCACACGCCCGATCAGCACCGACCGCGGCGAGGCAAGTGCCACGACCCAGTTGAAGCCCCTGCGCACCACCCAACCCAAGGGCAGCGACATCACGCTGGAAGGCCATCGCGTACGCTGGCACCATTACTCGTTCGTGCTCGGCTTCCACCCGCGCGATGGCCTCGTGCTGCACGACGTGCGCTACGACGACCGCCCGATCGCGCACCGCCTCTCGCTGTCCGAGATCTACGTGCCGTACGGCCTCGGCGATCCAGCGTGGGCGTGGCGCGGCGCGTTCGACGTCGGCGAGTACAACGCCGGCTCCGGTGCGCAATCGCTCGACCCGGACGGCGATGTCCCCAGGCATACGATCCTGCTCGACGAGCTCGTGGGTAGTGACGGTGTGCGGGCGTTGCCGCGCGTGATCGGCCTCTACGAGCGCGACGCCGGCGTGTTGTGGACGCGCAGCGATCCGCAGAGCGACAAGCGCGACACCCGCCGCGCGCGCGAGCTCGTCGTCACCTGGAACACCGTGATCGGCAACTACATCTACGGCTTCGACTGGGTGTTCAAGCTCGACGGCAGCCTGGAGGTGATCACCACGCTCAACGGCACCACGCTCAACCGCGGCACCACCGAGGCGCCCGAGCCGTCGGCCCCCAAGATCAGCAAAGACGCGCGCGGCGTGTACACCGCGGCCCCGCACCACCAGCACTTCATCTCGTTCCGGCTCGACCTCGACGTCGACGGTCCCGACAACGGCCTGATGGAGATGGAGGTCGTGCCGCTGAATGATCCCACCTACAAGAACGCGTTCGACACCACGATGCTGCACCTCACGCAGGAGGGTGCACGCGACGTCGCGCCGCAGACCGCGCGGCACTGGCACGTGGAGAGCGGCCACGCGCGCAACGCGCTCGGCAAGCCCACCAGCTTCGCGCTCGAGCCCGGTGGCTTCGCGCTGCCCTACTCCACGCCCGACTTCGCCGGCCTGCAGCGCGCGGGCTTCGCGACGCACCAGCTGTGGCTCACGCGCTACCGCGAAGGCGAGCTCTATGCCGCCGGCGACTTCCCCTACCAGGGCGCCGAACCCGACGGCGTCACACGCTACGCCGATCAGGAACCGGTAGACGACCTCGTGCTCTGGTACACCACCGGC
Organism: Polyangiales bacterium; assembly: GCA_036277895.1. Taxonomy (GTDB): domain Bacteria; phylum Myxococcota_A; class Polyangia; order Polyangiales; family DASUME01; genus DASUME01. The sequence continues at coordinate 4,161 of DASUME010000088.1, read as the reverse complement.
TTCACGCACGTCGCGCGCCCCGAGGACCATCCCGTGATGCCCGGCGAGTCGATCTCGTTCCGGCTCATCCCGCGCGGCTTCTTCACCCGCAACCCCGCCCTCGACGTGCAGGACCAGCGCGCTCAGTAGGGCAGCTGCCCGCGAACGTTGCCGGCCGGGTCGTAGTTGCAGACCCAGTACGACTTGCGCCACGCGCCCTCCCGGCAATCGGCCACGCCGCAGCCCACGCGCTGGGTCGAGCGCCAGACCAGCTGCGTGTAGTGGCCGCAGCCGCCGTAGCGTTCGCAGGCCGCGCTGCAGGTCGCGTTGGTACCGCTCTCGAAGGGCCCGTAGCTGTAGCAGCCGAGCTCGCTCTCCCAGAGCTCCACGGTGCCCTCGGCACTGCCGTTCGGCCCGAGCCCGGTGGTGCCGTAGGAGGCGAGGTTCTCGCCCCAGCCGTTGCGCGCGCTGCGGTCCGAGTGCACCAGCGAGTCGAGGCAGCCCGCGGCCAGCTGGTCCGCGTACGCCTGGGCGACGAGCGCGACCTCGCTCGACCAGGCCAGCGGCGGTAGGTCCAGGCGCGCCCGCGCCCCGTTGTGGGCGGCCAGGAAGCCGTCCAGCCTGCCCGGCTCTGCGGCGGCGTCCATGCCTGCCGCGTCGCGTACCGCGGCCTCCCCGGGCGTGGCCGCATCGGACAAGATCACCCGCGCGTCGAGGCCGGCGAAGAACGCCGGAGCAGGCTCCGCGGACGCGCAGCCGGCGACCACTCCCACCAGCCACCACTGCCCGCGAGCTGCCATTGCCCGGAAGGTGCGCGCCGGGCAGCAAGCTGCGCAAGGCGTTATCGCCCCGAGCGCAGATTGGCGGGACTCAAACGCGGTTTGTGTTACTCGTCTCGATATGAATCCCGCGCTCCGCGGCTCGATCGCCGTGCTCCTCCTCCGGCTCATCACGGGCGTCGCCTTCGTGGTTCACGGCTGGCCCAAGATCCAGAACCCGCTGCACTGGATGGACGCGTTCCCTGGTCATCCGCCCAGCTTCGTGCAGGTGCTGCCCGCGATCGCGGAGTTCGGCGGCGGCCTCGGGCTGATCCTCGGCCTGCTCACGCCGCTGTGCTGCGCCGGCATCATCTGCACGATGCTGGTCGCGACCTACACGCACGTCGCACAGGGCCACCCCTTCGTGGGCCAGACCGGCTCGTATGAGCTCGCCCTGGTCTACCTGACCATCGCGATGTCGCTGATCCTGACCGGCCCGGGCCGCTACTCGCTCGACAACAGGCTGATGGGATTGCGGCGCAATCCGAACGATTACTGAGGATGGAGCGAGACGTTGAAGCGAGGCACTACGTGAGCGTCGCGAACCTCGCGGCGGGGTGGGTCCCGACGCGGCTTGGCCGCGGCGGGCGGGGAGGTCGCGTGACCTCCCCGTGAAACAACCGTACATCCCGCCCGAGGCCGAGCTCCCCGAGCTCACGGTACGGGCGGTGGTGCTCGGCACCGTGCTCGGCATGGTGTTCGGCGCGTCGTCGCTGTACCTGGTGCTGAAGGTCGGGCTCACGGTCAGCGCGTCGATCCCGGTGGCGGTGATCTCGATCACGTTCTTCCGGCTCGCGCAGCGGCTCGGCATCCGCGACGCGAGCATCCTCGAGAACAACATCGTGCAGACCGCGGGCAGCGCCGGCGAGTCGATCGCGTTCGGCGTCGGCGTGACCATGCCGGCGATCATGATCCTCGGCTTCTCGCTGGAGCTGACGCGCGTGATGTTGGTCGCCACGCTGGGTGCGCTGCTCGGCATCCTGCTGATGATCCCGCTGCGGCGCGCGCTGATCGTGGCGCAGCACGAGGTGCTCAAGTACCCGGAGGGCACCGCCTGCGCCGAGGTGCTCAAGGCGAGCGCGTCGGAGCAGTCGCGCGTGGCGGCGGGCGAAGCGGCGGGCGCACGCGATCAAGGCGGCGCCGGCATCGTGTTCGGCGGCTTCGCGATCGGGCTGCTCTACAAGGTCGCGATGAGCGCGGGCCGGCTCTGGAAGGACACGCCCGAGAAGCGCTTCGGCGCGCCGCTGGAGGCCGGAAGCATCGCCGCCGAGATCTCGCCCGAGCTGCTCGGCGTGGGCTACATCATCGGCCCGCGCGTGGCGGCCACCATGTGCGCGGGCGGCGTGCTCGCGTACCTGGTGCTGATCCCGATGATCAAGTTCTTCGGCGGCGGCCTCACCGAGGCGCTGTCGCCCGGCACGATCCCGATCGCGCAGATGGGCCCCAGCCAGATCCGCTCGGCGTACGTGCTCTACATCGGCGCGGGCGCCGTCACGGCGGGTGGCATCGTGAGCCTGATCCGCTCGCTGCCCACGATCTGGCAAGGCCTTCGCGGCGGCCTCGGCTCGGTGTTCACGCGCGAGCAGGGCACGGCGCTACGCACTGATCGCGACCTGTCCGCGAAGTTCATCGGCATCGGCAGCGTGCTCTTGTTGTTCGTGATCTCGGTGGCGCCGAAGCTGCACATGAACCTGCTCGGCGCGCTGCTGATCGCGGCCTTCGGCTTCCTGTTCGTGACCGTGTCGTCGCGGCTGACCGGCGAGATCGGCTCGTCGTCGAACCCGATCTCCGGCATGACGATCGCGACGCTGCTGTTCACGTGCCTGATCTTCCTGCTGCTCGGCTGGACCGGGCGCGGCTACTACGTGACGGCGCTGTCGGTGGGCGCGATCGTGTGCATCGCAGCCTCCAACGGCGGCACCACGTCGCAGGATCTCAAGACCGGCTACCTGATCGGCGCCACACCGCGCTTGCAGCAGATCGCGATCTTGATCGGCGCCTTCGCATCGGCGCTGGTGCTCGGGCCGATCCTGATGAAGCTCAACGAGACCGCGACCGTGTACGTACCGCTGGAGACGAAGGCGATCGTCACCGCGCCGGCCTCGGAAGAGCACACGCAGATGGTTGGACCGCAGGCAGACGGACGCGACTACGAGGTCTGGCACAACCACCAGGACGGCCAGCTGCCCAAGGGCACGTACCTCACGGATCCCAGCACGCACCGCGCGGTGTGGCTCGTCGATCCCGGCATCAACGGCACCCACGACACGCGCCCCGACGGCAGCAAGGTGCACAAGTTCGACGCGCCGAAGGCGACGCTGATGAGCTACATCATCCAGGGCATCCTCGACCGCCAGCTGCCCTGGGGCCTGGTGCTGTTCGGTGCGCTGATCGCGCTGGTGCTGGAGCTGTGCGAGATCCCCTCGCTCGCGTTCGCCGTCGGCGTGTACCTGCCGATCTCCGCGTCGACGCCGATCCTGATCGGCGGTGCGCTGCGCTGGTGGATCGATCGCAAGAACGCCAGCGACGGAGATCGCAGCCCGGGCGTCTTGATGGCGTCCGGCTACATCGCAGGCGGCGCGATCGCCGGCATCGCGATCGCGTTCCTGGCCGGCGTGTTCGACGGGCTCGACGCGCGCCTCGCGAGCTGGGCCGCCGCACACAACCCGCTGTTCGAAGGCCCCCACGCAGATTGGCTCGCGCTGCTCCCGTTCGCGCTGCTGTCGTTCGCGTTATATCGCGCGGGCACGAAGGCCGAGCAGCTGAGCTAGCTGGTCTTCGCCGCGCGGCGTGACCTGCAACAGGCGCGGCGTCGACGTGGTGCGCAGCCAGCGCAGCGCGAGCAGGCGCTCCAGGATCGCGGCGCCGAGCGCACCCGCGATGTGCGGTCGGCGCTCGGTCCAGTCCGGACAGCGCCGCGCGAGCACACGACGCTGCGGCAGCGCGGACAGCTCGAGCTGCAGGCGGTCGCGCAGCCACAGCTCGCCGGCGCGAGTCACCGCGAACGTGGTCTCGTCGCGCGTCGTGATCGCGCCGTCGTGCTCGAGCTTCTGCGCCAGCGCGACCGCGAGCTCCCCCGCGAGGTGGTCGTAGCAAGTGCGCGCGCGCCGCAGCACCGCGCGCGCGGGCGCGAGCGAGCGCAGCGGCGGTGCCGCCGTCGCGATCACGCCGAGCGCCTCCAGCGCGTGCGCCACGTCGCGTGACGCGAGGCTGTACAGCCGGTGCCGCCCCTGCTTGCGCACGTGCAGCAGCCCACCCTCGATCAGCTTGGCCAGGTGCAGGCTCGCCGCCGGCGCCGACACGCCGGCCTCACGCGCGAGCTCCCCTGCGGGCAACGCACGCCCGTCGAGCAAGGCGAGCAAGA